>NZ_JBHYUG010000101.1:0-394 GCF_042749375.1 Streptomyces sp. NPDC059477
GGGGGGGGGGGGTGTGACTAAAACTCCCACGCCGCCCCTCCCCGCGTTGTGCCGTTTTGCCAGCACGCTCCTGATGACATTTGCAACGTCTGACATGTGCAGGTTCCGTACAGACTTATTGACACAACACATCACAACACATACACAGATCCCGCTGGCCTGGTGATATAGGAACCCTCGCGGCCCGCCCGCCCCCGGCACACCCGGCGCGGCCACTCCGGGCCACACTCCCCGCGCCCACTCTGTGCAAATATTTGCGCAAACTACTGCAATCGCTCCGGGACGGCCGACGCGAACGGAAATCCACACCAAAACCCGACCGGGCGGGCCCCCCCCGCAGTGTGGGGCGGGGGGGGCCCGGGGGTGGGCCTGGGGGTGGGACACCGCACAAGAA
>NZ_JBHYUG010000101.1:404-711 GCF_042749375.1 Streptomyces sp. NPDC059477
GCCCCTGAAGGTGTCCGGCCGGTCGGACCGTGTGGAGCCTAGGGGAGTCGAACCCCTGACATCTGCCATGCAAAGACAGCGCTCTACCAACTGAGCTAAGGCCCCGGAAGAGAGGCATCAAGCCGGTTCGAACCACACCGGCAGGCGCCGCAGACCAGAGTACCGGGTCGCCCCCGGTTTCTCGCAAAAAGATTGGGGGGTCCCCGCAGGCGACCACTCTCCGTAAGATGCTCGTCGTGGGGGGGGGGGGCCGCCCCGCGCGGTGTGGGTCAGCGGGGGGGGGAGCGAGAGTCTCTCCGCCGAAGCC
>NZ_JBHYUG010000101.1:721-31708 GCF_042749375.1 Streptomyces sp. NPDC059477
CTCTTCGGCGGGTCCCCCTGTGTATAAAAAAATGTGTGGGGGGCCCCCCGCCCGCCAACAAAACTTAATATTTTGCGGGGGTTTGTGCGCCACCCCCCCCCGCCGTTTTGGGGAAAGCGATGGGGAGACGCAATGGACGCCGCACAGCAGGAAGCCACCGCAAGAGCGCGGGAACTGCAGCGGAACTGGTACGGAGAGCCGCTGGGGGCACTCTTCCGTAAGCTCATCGACGACCTGGGGCTCAACCAGGCTCGTCTCGCGGGGGTCCTGGGACTGTCCGCACCGATGCTGTCCCAGCTGATGAGCGGTCAGCGGGCGAAGATCGGCAATCCGGCCGTGGTCCAGCGGGTGCAGCTGCTTCAGGAGCTGGCCGGCCAGGTCGCGGACGGCAGCGTGAGCGCGGCCGAGGCCACCGAGCGCATGGACGAGATCAAGAAATCCCAAGGGGGCTCAGTGCTCAGCAACACCACACAGACGACGAGTAGTTCAGGTGCTCCGACGGTCAAGCGTGTGGTGCGTGAGATCCAGTCCCTGCTGCGGTCGGTGGCCGCCGCCGGTGACATCATCGACGCCGCGGACACCCTGGCACCCAGCCACCCGGAACTCGCCGAGTTCCTCCGTGTCTACGGCGCCGGCCGCACCTCGGACGCGGTCGCCCACTACCAGTCCCACCAGAACTGACCGGTCCTCCGGTCGCCGAACGGGGGTACGGCGACCGGAACGGCCGGGTGGGGGGCTTGCAGGTGCGGGGGTGGGGGGCTCGGGGAGCCCGGTGAATTCTCCAAGGGCGCCGAGTGGGTTCTCGGGGGTGTTGGGCGGGTTCCCTGGGGGATGCCGGGTTGGTTCTCGGGGGTGCCGGGTGACTCCTCGGTGATGCCAGGTGGGGTCCCTGGGATGTCGGGCGGGTTCTCAGGGGACGCCTGGTGCGGTTCTTGGTATGGGGGAGGGGAACTGCCGGGAGGATTACCGAGGTTGCCTTGCCGGGGACGATTCCTGGGGTTGTTGGGCGAGATCTCTGGGGGGCCAGGTACCGGGTGCCGGGTGCCAGGTCCCGGGTGCAAGGTCCCGGGGAGGATTCCTGGGGTCGCCCCAAGGTCGCCCCGGGTCGCCGGATAGGGGGCCGGAGTCCGTCGGGGATGGTTTCCCGGGTGGTCGGGGAACCGGGTGGTTGGGGAAGGGTTCCCGGGGCTGTTGTGGAGAAGTCCCCAGGTGGTCAGGGATAAGTCCCCGGGTGGTCGGGGCGGGGCTCGCGGGGGCGTCGGGGACGGCGAACCCCGGATCGTAGGACGGAAAGCTTGGGGCTGAGACGTGGGACCGGAACACGGGCTCGATCGCGGGCCGAAACGTGGGGAACTGAAGGGGTCATGGCGCTCCTGACGGGGGAAGCAGAGGGGAACGAGAAGGGCCGCCCGAGGGGAGGAGCAGCGCACAGCCATGGGTGAGGTCTTCGCCGCACGGTACGAACTGGTCGACCCGATCGGGCGCGGAGGGGTCGGCGCCGTCTGGCGCGCGTGGGACCACCGCCGTCGCCGCTACGTGGCCGCCAAGGTGCTCCAGCAGAGCGACGCCCACTCCCTGCTGCGCTTCGTGCGCGAACAGGCTCTGCGGATCGACCATCCCCATGTGCTCGCGCCCGCCAGCTGGGCCGCCGACGACGACAAGGTCCTGTTCACCATGGACCTGGTGGCCGGCGGTTCACTGGTCCATCTCATCGGGGACTACGGGCCCCTACCACCCGCGTTCGTCTGCACCCTGCTCGACCAACTGCTGTCCGGACTCGCCGCCGTGCACGCCGAGGGAGTGGTGCACCGCGACATCAAGCCCGCCAACATCCTGCTGGAGGCCACCGGCACCGCCCGCCCCCGACTGCGGCTGTCGGACTTCGGCATCGCCATGCGCTTCGGCGAGCCCCGTCTCACCGAGACCAACCTCGTGGTGGGCACGCCCGGCTATCTCGCCCCCGAGCAGATGATGGGCGCGGAACCCGACTTCCCGGCCGACCTGTTCGCCGTAGGACTCGTCGCGCTGTATCTCCTGGAGGGAGCCAAGCCGGACGCCAAGGCGCTCATCCAGTATTTCGCCGCGCATGGCACCCCCGGCGCGCCCCAGGGGATTCCCGAGCCCCTCTGGCAGGTCGTCGCCACGCTGCTCCAGCCGGACCCCGCGTCCCGTTTCCGGACCGCCACGGGGGCACGCAAGGCGCTGGCCGCGGCGGCGGAGCTGCTGCCCGAACCCGGGCCGGACGACGAGCAGGTCGAGATCTTCGACCAACTCGGTCCCCTCCCCGGCGGGTTCGCACCGGAAGGACCGCTGAAGCCGGCGTCGGGGGTTGACCCCGGGACGGGCACAGGCACAGGCACCGGCACCGGCACGGGCACTCGGACTGGCGCTGGGACGGGTATGGGGGCAGGGACAGGGGCCTCCGGGATGTGGCCCGGCACCGGGTCCCTGTCTCTCGATCCGCGGGCGGGTGGATCGGGCGCCGGAGCCAGAATGGGAGCCGGAGCCGGAGCCGGTTCGGGGGCCGGAGCCAGTGGTGGTCCAGGACTCGGCACCGGTATGGGAACCGGCACTGACACTGACACGGGCTCCAGCGGCTTTGACCCCCGTCGGCCCACCGCCTCTCACCCTTCCTCCGCCTCTCACCCGTCTGACCGGCATCCCTCCGCCCCACACCCCTCCATCGCGCCGCCGGTCAGCATGTCGGACACCGGGAGCTTCCACCTTCCGCCGCCGCAATCCACCACATCCGAACTCCGGGCCCAGCCCCCCGGGCAGCCGCAGCCTCAACCTCCGGCGCAGTCCCAGCCCCCGGCTCCCCCACGCATCCCGCCCCAGCCACCCCACCAACCCCAACACCAGCCACAACCGCACCCCCAGCAGGCTCCCCCGCATCACCCCCACGAATCCACTCACGTCCTGACCCCCCGCCCGCGTATCGAAGCTTCTACTACTTCGTACACCGCTCAGGACCCGCAGGTTCCCACTCCCGCACAGGCAATTCCGCGACACCGTGCCGACCGGCGCCGCAAGAGCCGCACCGGCCCGCCCGCGAAGGTCGCGATCCCCGTGCTGCTGCTGGCCATGGCCTGCTACGCCGTGGGGTTCTGGGCGCTGACCCACATCTGAATCCGCCCCCGTCCCGCCCACACGACCCCGTCCCACCCCGCACGGCCCCGTACGACCCCGCACGGACGATGCATCAGACCGCCGTCCGCCGCCCCGTCCCCCTGCGCCGTGCCGTCACCGTCCACAGGGCCAGCCACGCCAGCAGCGCGCTCCCCGCGCCGATTCCGCCCACGGCCAGGGCGGTCATCGCCCCGCCACCGCCCGTCGTACCGCCGGAGCCGCTGGGCCCGCCGTCCCCCGTCGACCCTCCCGTGCCACCACCCTGGCCTCCGGCCGCTCCCTCGGCCGTGAAGACCCCTGCCGGCGTCGGCTCTCCCTCGTACCCCGGTCCGGACTGTGCGGCCCCCTCGATACCCACCCGCAGCGTCAGCCCGAACGGCCCTCCCCCGAGCCGATCGGTCACTTGTTCGGATAGATGGACGACCAGGTAATACGAGCCCGCGAACCGCATGCCGTTGACCCGTCCCGCGATGGCATGGCGGTTGGCGTACTCGACCGGCGGCAGTGGTTGCAGCGTGGCCGCCGCCTGTCGGCCGCTGTAGCCGGCGCTCGCGTCCTCGACCGGGGCACGCACCGGGTTGTGCAGGGTCAGATCCAGCGCACCGGACGTATAGGCGCCCTGCTCGCCCGAACCGCTCAGCTCTGCGGTCGCCGACAGTTGCGTACCCCAGTCGACCGGGATCTCGTAGAAGAGGGTCTGCGCGGGTGCGATCGCGTCCTCCCAGACGCCCTCGCCGAGCGGGGTCGCCGAGGCGAAGCCCGCGCCGCCCGCGCGACGGACCGGATCGCCGGTCACCGCTTTCGGCGGCGCGGAGTTCCAACTCTCCGGCGCCTGCGTCCCGCCGGACTCGGTCAGCCCCGGCTCGGACACCACGGCCAGTTCCAGGTCCCAGGTGTCGGGCGCGGAGGACGTCGAGGAAACCCGCTCCACGACGGCGTAGTAGGTGCCCTCGCCCTCGCAGCGATTGCTCCCCGGTCCGGCCTCGCGGGCGCCCCACGCCACGATCGGGTGCGGGCTGCGGGCCGCGCCGATGGTCTCCGTGTCGTACGAGCACGAGTCGCCGTCGGTGTCCTCCACGGTGACCCGGATCCCGTCCGCCGTGACGACCTGGGTGTCATCGGGCGGTACGGCGGTGGCGGAGACGTAGGTGGTGGAGGTCGCGTCGAGTTCGAGGCGAAAGTAGATCTTGCCTTCGGGCGGGAGGGTGCTGCGGTACGCGGTGCCGGGTTCCAGGCGCTCCGCGTCGATGGTGGACTCGGCCGGTTCCACCGCTCGAACCTCCTCGGCGAAGGCGTACCCGCCCTCGGAGGGCACGGAACTGCCGGCGGAGTACGCCGGATGGGGAACCAGGAGCGTCCACGTCGTCCACAGCACCGCCGTCGCGCCCGTCCACGTCGTACGCCGCCGCCCTATCACGCGCCACTCCTCGCCACCAGTCGGCCCTGTACTCCGTACCTGGGCCATCCTGCCGCGCCGCATCGCCCCGCACACGCAAAACCCCGACCGCTTGGGCGGCCGGGGTCTTTCAGGACCGGTCATCGGTGTTTCAGGACCGAACGCCGATCACTCAGAACTGTCAGAACTGGATGTCGATGCTCACGAACCCGTGGGCACGGAGTCAGTCGCCTCCGTCCACAGATCCTGCTCGGCGCGATCCGCCTGGATCTGGCGGTACACGAGGAGCCCGCCGATGGCGGCCAGTACGACCAGGAGAAGCTTCTTCACCGCGCGACCTCGTCTTTCCTTGACGTAGGGGACCTCTGCCGCCCGACTATACACACCGGCCGATATCGGTATGTGACCTGCCGTGGCCCTCAACTCCCGGCTCTGGAGGCCGCGATAGGAGGGGAGACCGACTTTCCGATCGGAGGGTGATCACACCCTTACGGACGGTCACTATGTCTGCACTTCCGCCACTTTCTCCCCCTTTTCAGGGCCTTGCACCCATCCGAGTGGTGTTCATCAGACGATCAACGCGCCGCGAGCGTCGGTCCACCACTTCGCGACCCCCATACACATCATGAGGAAAGTACGCAAATCGCCCAACCTGAAAGTGAGGGGCCATGGCCCGGAACAAGGTCATGACGGTGTGGACCGCCATCGTCACCGCCTTCCTCGCGCTGTGCACGGCGCTGGGACTCATCACCACCACGGCCGCCGCCGCATCGGCGGCCCCGCAGACCGAGGCTGCCCGCAGCAGCGCCGAGACCGTCACCGCACTGCCGGCGATCTCCCACCGGGCCTGGCCCCGGGCAACATCGCTACCCCCCACGATGAAGCAGCGGATCCGCGCGGAGGCCCACGGCAAGTCCCCGAGCTGCCGCCACCGCCCGCTCACGAACACCACGAGCGATGCCGGCGACGCCAGCAACCTTGTGGACCATCACTGCGACGCCGGGGCCCGCTCGTCGGACACCCAGAAAGCCGTCAACGGTACGGACGCGAAGGGCGGCAGGGATGGTGTGGGTGCCACGCGGGTCACAGGAGCCATGAGAGCAGCGCGCGCCACAGGAGTTACGGGGGCGGCGGGAGCTACGGGAACAATGCGGGCCGCGGATGCAACGGGAACCACGCAGGCTGTGGGAGCCACGAAAGCCACGGGTGTGGAGGGGACGACGAAGACCACGAACTACACAGCCGCCGCAGACTCCACGGACGCCGCAGGCGCCCTCCGTACGGCCCCGCTCCAGCGTTGAGCCGCCCCGCCGCTTTCCCCGGTCCGTACCTGCGCCTGTCCCTGTTGTCTGCCTACCAGCCGTGCTTCCCTCGTCGCCGGACCTCATCTCTCCTTCTCACCGCCCGCACTTCTCCCAAGCTCTTCCTCCTTCCCCTTGGCTCTTCCTTCTCCTTGGCTCTTCCTTAATCTTTGCGTCTACCTTTTGGCATCGTCGCCCGTTGGCGATCTTGCGTACATGTGCAGACAGGGCATTCCCAGGTCCGGCCGCGTTTGGCGACCGGGCGTCTTCACTCCGACAGCAGCTCGGCATAGCCCTCGGCGGCCAGCTTCAGCTCCTCGTCGGTGAGTTCCCCGCCGCCGAACAGCATCAGCATCCGCAGATCCATCCAGGTGGCGTGCAGCCGGCTCGTGTCGAGGTGCGGCAGGCCTTCGACGAGCAACACCCGGTCATCGGGCCCGACGGCCTCCGCTCAGCGGCACAGGATCCGTACGGCGTCGGCGTCGTCCCAGTCGTGTAGCACCTGGGCGAGGAGATACAGATCGCCGGTGTTGGTTCGGCGACCGTGGCGTGGGTGTCGCTACCACCGCCGACATCGACCAGGTGGGAACGGCGGGTCCAATCGAAGCTGGTCACCACCTGATCGGCGGCGATCTCCGGGATCATGCTCATGAACCGGTCCCCGGATGCCCCGAGGGCAGGTCACGGGCGAGGGCTGCTCACAGGTCGGTGTCGTAGTGGGCCTGGTGCGCCGAGCCGGAGCCGGTGTCGCGGCGGGCTAGGTCGACGTAGGAGATGGGCAGTCTCCACATGACTGCCAACCTCACCGAGGTCGAGGCGGAAGCGCAGCCCGCCGGGGTGGTCGTCGCGCAGCCGCTCGGCCTCGGCGTTGAGGCCGTACCCCTTGGGGGGAGAGGAGGGTGAAGACATCTCGACGGCTCAGATACTCCAGGATCGCCGTGAGCGGCCCGGGCAGGTGCCGGACACCTCGGCCAGATCGTCAATCTTGGTGTGACCCGCCGCCTTGTGATCGGCGAGACGGAGAGTGGCGGCGATCCGGACGGCGCAGGGAGTGACGATGTCAATCAGCTCGTCGAGGATGCGGGGGGACGTTCAGAGCAGGGGGACTTTCGGGAAGTCAGGGGGGACTGACGAGGCGGGGGTTGGTGGGCACGCTGAGCGCCTCGCGGATGTTTCACGTGAAACATGCCGTCGTTTCACATGAACCCGAGAGGCCCTTTTGTTTCACGTGAAACAAGGACCCGTCGCCTTCGCCTCATCTGCCGCCCGCCCACCGCCGTCCCCTCCGCCACCATCCCGCCCGCCACGTAGTACCCGCCCCACCGGGTCAGATCGAACGTCGTCGGATGCAGCGCAGCAGCGTGGGCGGCGCGCCACACGCGTTGCAGGGGTGCACTGGCGCACACCTCGCCCGAACCGACCTTCCAGAAAAGGGTGTTGACGACATCCCGGCAACGCCCGCCCACTCAGGCGATGTCCCGGCGGATCCGGGCCCGCTCCTCACGGGTGCCGCCGGCAAGGACGACCGGGCGAGCAGGGCTAGGTAGGCCAGCAGCAGGGCTTCCGCCCGTCGACGGTCCCGGTTAGCTCGGGTATGTCCACGACGTGCTATGCCAGCGGGTCCCGGCGTACAGATCGAGGGCGGCCGGGCGGTGCCGAGGGGTACGCCGGACAGAGCGACCGTGCCGATCGCGGTGAACGCCATCCGGAAGACCGCACCAGCCGGACGGGGCCGGACCGCGGTCAGCGGATCCAGTTCGCTCTGCGACAGCACCTGGCGCTCGGGAACGTACGCCTCCTCGATCACGAAGGAGCGCCTGCTGGCGCCACGCAGACCGAAGGTGTGCCAGCCGTCCAGGACCGTAACGTCCTCTACGGGGATCAGGACGACATGGGGTTCGGCCGCCCAGCCGGGCTCGGTGGACTCGATGTCGAGGCCAGCCAGGATCCAGCGGGCGTGGTCGATGCCGCTAGAGAACCGCCCAGGCAACTGACGCAGCCGGTAGCCGCCGGACACCCGCTCGGCGGCCGGTTCACTCACCCACAAGTCAAGGGCGATCCGGTGGCCGGGCTCGCACAGCGCTTCCTTCCAGGCGGCCTCGCCCATCTGGGCCACGGCCCGAGTGTTGCCGCCCATTACGGCCCGCAGCCAGCCGGTGGAGGCGCAGCCCCCGGACAGCTCGGCCGTGGTGCGCAAGGCCGTCTCGAAGTCCAGGCCCGAGCCGCCCAGTTCGACCGGGGTGAGGACATGGAAGGGGCCCGCCTCTTGGTCGACATGCCCAAAGTCAGCAAGGACAAGGGCAAGGCGTGGAACGCACGGGAGGCGATCACGTTCCTCCGCTCGCCCCGCGCTCACCCCTCTACACGGCCTGCGTCCTGGTCCTCAAGGACCTCAAGACCGAGTCGTCACAGGCGGTGCTCCCGCTGCCCAAGTTCTGCGCTCGCGCCTTGGAGGAGCGCCGGGAGCTTCAAGAACTGGAACGGAAGATCACCGGTACCCACTGGTCACAGAAGCCGGACCATGACCTGATCTTCTCTTCGGAGCACGGCGGCCTGATCGACCCGACGGGCTTCTCCCGTACCTTCGACCGCTTGGTCAAGCGGGCCGGCGTCCGCCGCATCACGGTCCGCCTTGCCCGGCACACCTGCGGCACCCTGCTGGCCTTCCTGAAGGTGCACCCCAAGGTGGCGCGAGCGATCCTCCGCCACAGCCAGATCAGCATGACCATGGACGTGTACACACACATGGTGGGCGACAGCGAGCGGGAAGCCGTCGGGATGCTGGCCGAACTCCTGGAGGACCGCTGATCGGCTGACCCTCTTGCCGGGGTAGTCCTGGGATAGCTCTGGGATAACCCAGTGGTAGCCCACGCCGTTGATGTCAGCCATGGATGCCAAAAACCCCCGGACCAGGAGATCCGGGGGCTTCTTGGCTGGTGGGGCTAACAGGATTTGAACCTGTGGCCTCATCCTTATCAGGATTCAGGCCAAAATCCCTGATCTCCCCAGGTCAGCAAACGTGCAGCTCAACACCCCAACTACATGCGTCTACACGGTCCGTACCCGTGGAAGCCCTCTCGGACGTACAGCGGCTCCGGGAGGATTCCGGGAGGATTCCGGGATGGTTCACGCGGCCGTGACCACCTGTAGCCGCCGCCCCGGCCGCCTCACCACACCCGGTTTGCCTTCCTCCAGCGCCGCCAGCACCTGGCCCGCGTAGTCCGCCGCCGCGTGCGTGTACAGCCACGTCACCTCACCCGCACGCTCATGCCCGAGGATCTCCTGAGCGATCACCTCGGGTACACCACGGTCATGCAGCCGCGACGCGAAAGCGTGCCTGGTGTCGTGGAAGTCAGGCCACCAGTCCGTACGCTTGACCTCGACGGCACGGGTGCGGCCCGTGTTCTCGTCCCGCTGCTGAACGGTGACGGTCCGGACCTTCTTGCGCACTACCCCCGCTGCGGTGATCGCTGCGATCCAGAGCCGCCGGAACGCGGACCGCCGGAGCGGTGCCCGGTACGGTTCACCGACACCGCCATTCTTCTTGCTACCCCGGCGGACCCTGTTGCGGCCGTGGAATACCAGCTCGTCCTCGCACAGCCCGTCGCCCGGCTCGGACACGGCCCGGCTCGCGCCCGGCTCATCCGCCCACAGCTCTCGCAACACCCGCACGGCGAGGCCGGTCATCGGGACTGTCCGCAGCCCGGCATCGGTCTTGGGGTACTCCTTCCGCTTGATCTTCCCCCGCGGCTCGATCAGCACCTCACGCACATGGATACGGCGCCGCTCGAAGTCCACGTTCGACCAACGCAGACCGGCCAGCTCCTGGAACCGGAGACCCGTCTCCTGCGCGAGCACCAGCAGGTTGTGGAAGTACTCGGGAAGTTGATGCCGGATGAGCCAGAGCTGGGCGTAGCTCGGGGGCCTCCGGTCCTCGGGGTGCTTCCCCCTGATCGTCGGCAGCTTGACGCCCTCAGCCGGATTGAAGGGGAGGCGCCGGTCCAGCTTCGCGGCCGTCAGCATCCGGTCCAGGACCTGGAAGCACTTCACGACCGAGGAGGCCGCCAAGGGGCCGCCGTTCTCGTCATGGAGAGAGTTGACCCAGAGCTGCGTCTCGCGCCACTGCATCTCGAACAGCCTCACGCTGCCGAAGGCGGGGGCGATGTGGTTGCGCCACATCCCCTCGTCGCGCAGCTGTGCCTGGGTCCAGTGCTCGATCCGCATCTCGTCCTTGGTCTGGGTCGGCCACCACAGCCGCCACCAGGCGCCGAGAGTGATCTCGCCGCGGGCCGGGTCAATCCAGGTCCGCTGCCGCACCTCGGTGCGGGTCTTCTCCAGGAAGGCAACGGCTTCGTCGTACGTAGGTCGGCTCTTGCCGCGCTCTTTGCCGGACGGGTCGTTGTAGCGTGCTTCCCAGGATCCGGTGTGTTCATCGCTCGGGGGCCGGTTGCCGGGGTGCCGCTTCAGGCAGACGAGGCAGCCGCAGCGTGCGGACGGCACCGGGCGGGGGTTGTTGGTGGCCCTGGGCAGGGCCGTCTTGCGCACCATCGTGCGTTCTCCTGATCAGAGTGCGCCGGCTACGGCTGGTGTGGTGCAGAGCTTGGGTAGCTCGATGGGTCCGCCGCAGAAGCAGGTAAGGCCGGCGCCGGGGTGGTGGGGTGCGCCGAGGTCGATCGTGAGGATCGCGTGCAGCTCTCTGATCAGGTCGGCCGGGTGGGTGCCCCTGGATACGAGGATTTCGACCTCGTCTGGGTCCCAAATGGCGATCTTCGGGAGTGGATCGTCCACGGTGGTGATGCGGATGCACACAGGTGTCCCCCAGGGATGCGCGGTGGCATGTGGTCCGTTGCGGGAGGACAGCGGGTGACTGATCGTACCTGTGTGTAAAACGTGGCGGGAGTGTGATTGGCATATTCGAGCGGTATGTTTTCGCTCAAAATGCGACGGGCAAAATCCCCCTTTCCGGGCAAACTAACCGACCGCTACGAGGCATGTGCAATTGCGGTCATAGCCTCCGCATACTTGACCACGGCGCGCTGTTGCTCGTCTGGAAGCTGCCGGTAGAGCCGCAGCAAGCGCGCCTCTCGCTCCTGGTCGGCGCGGCCGGGAATGGGCCGGCCGACGGCTGTGAACATTTCGGCGGGCGTCACCGTCACGCCCCATCCACGGAACGCGGCGACCAGTGCGCGGATCGTGTCCGCCTCGATGCGGGAGGTTCCGCGGGTGCGGTTCATCCACGCGTTGAGGGTCGGATAGGAGATCCGGGCGGCGGTCGCCAGATCCTTCTGCGTCTTGCCGGGCGCCCCCCCTAGGAGGCGCTGGAGTAGTGCCGCCAGGTCCTCGCCCCGGTGGGGCGGGTCCTCGGCGGGGCCTTGCTCGCCGGGGTGGTTCTGGTGGCTGGTCACAGAAGGAGGATCACGCATCTGCATCTACATGCGCAAGTAGATCGGATGCGTGATGACCTGCTCTTGACGCACCCCGGCGTGTCTACGTGACCCCTGTGCGCCCCTGTGCGCCGTAACGGCACCTCGGCGTTCATCGCCCTTGACGCAATATGCGTCTACACGTAGATTGTAGATATCGCTGGTCAGACGGACCCGCGAAGCACGATTCGGCCATGCGCCGGAGGTTTCACCATGCGACGACTGGATGAAGGTGCCCCCCTGCGGGCCGCCATGAAGGCGGCCGGGCTGAGCACCCAAAGCCTCGCCGCCAGGACGAAGGCGATCGACCCGACAGGCGAAGGTCTGTCGAACGCACTGGTCGGCTTCACCGTGGGCGGCGGAAAGACCGCCCGGGAGGAGTGCAGCGACCGCGCGGCGGAGCTGATCGCGGGCGCGCTCGGTCGACAGGTCACCGACTTCTTCGAAGTACCCGTTTTCACGATCACGGAATCTACATCTACACGAAGAACGCATGCAGGTGAACAGCGAGAGCCGTTGCCGGAGCAGCTGATGGACCAGAAGGGCCTGGCGGTGTTCCTGGGCAAGTCCTCGTCCTGGATCGATCAGCAGATCACGGACTGGGCGCGGGAGCACGACGGCGAGGACTGGCCCGGTCTGCTCTACGCCGGCCGCAGCCGTCGCTTCGACCCGTACGCCGTGCTCGCCCAGATGCGGAAGCAGCGTGCCGCCGCCTGACCCAAAGAAGGGGCCGCCCCGGATGCGACCCGGAACGGCCCCGAAACCACCCGAACCCAGCAAGGAGAAACAGGTGTCACACCAGGCTAACGGCAAGGTCCCCGGGGGAGGCACGGAGCCCGAACTGGTTGCTCGCGCTCGCGCTGGCGACCCCGAGGCGTTCGCCGCCCTCTACACCCAGCACTACACCCAGGTCAGGATCTTCCTCTACAACCGGACGAAGTCCCGGCATCTGGCCGACGATCTCACGCAGGACGTGTTCGTGCGCGCCCTCGCGAAGCTCGACACCTTCCAGCCGCGCGCGTCCGGCGCCGGCTTCGTGGGATGGCTCATGGTCATCGCCCGCAACCTGGTCGCCGACTACTTCAAGTCCAGCCTCGTCCGCCTGGAGGTCCCAGTGGGCGAGATGGTCGACGCCGATGTGCTGGACCGGTCGGCGGAGTCGTCCGTGCTCCGGGCCCTGGACATCGCCGAGGCCCGCGAGACCGTCGCGACCGCGATGCAGTCCCTCAGCGCCCGCCATCGCCGGTGCGTGGAACTGCGGTTCATGGAGGAGTTGCCGCTCGCGGAGACCGCCGCGCGGCTGGGCAAGGGCGTCCCGGCGACCAAGATGATCCAGCTCCGGGCAACGCGCGCTATGCGGGCGGCCATCACCACCTCGGCGGTGGCGGCATGACGAACACCGACACCCTCGGCCCGGTGCTGAGCTTCGCTGCTCAGCTCGCCGTGCAGCACCCCAGCTTGCCCTCCGGCGCCCCTTCGTTCCACACCGCCAACCCGAAGCGGCTCACTCTGTGCCTGGGCGGCCCGGCCGAGGTAGAGGTGTGGCGCGAGGCGCTCCACGTCTCCCCGGACGCTGTGCGCTTCGAGGAGCGCGGAGGCCACTACGCCTTCTTTGTCGGGTTCCACGCTGAGGTGGAGGGCTTCGAGGTGGACGCCTTCGTCTGCTTCAACTCCGCCGATCTCGCCAAGCAGATCGCCGCCGCGCAGGCCCAGGAGCAGGAAGGGGCCGCCGCGTGAACCGCAACCTCCCCCAGGCCATCGCGCTGATCCGCAACGTCGCGGGCTGCTCCGAGACCTACGCGACCACGCTGGCCCACGAGCTGAACAAGGCTGGCCTCCTGACCGACCCGGAGCGGTACGGCGTCGTGCTCCACCGGACGGGCACTGGCGCCTGGTCCCGCGATCCTCAGCCGCCGATGACGGACCTGGAGCGGCAGGCGATCGCCTGGGACCAGTCCTGCGAGCGGGCCCGCAAGGTCGCCGCCTCTCTCCAGGAGCAGCTCGGCGGGCACCCGGAGTACCAGGCCGCCCGCGCGGACGGTGACCGGGTCCTGGTCGGGCTGCACATCACCTCTCAGGCGCAGTGGGCCGCGTGGCGCACCTTCTTCGGGATCACGCACGACGGTGAGAAGCCGCTGCCGTACGCGGTGACCGGGGACGGCTACCGGGACGGTGTCCGGGTGTCGGTCGTGGCGTACGACGTGCCGCAGGTGCGCGCCCGCGCGACCGAGGTTGCCGCCCGCCCGTACCGGCACGAAGGAGTGGTCTACGACCTAGCGCTGCCCCAGCGGGATGCGGGCGGGGATGTGTGGTTCTTCCACGGTGAGACGACTCCGGCCGGTATGCCGCTGCTGGTGCAGGACGGCCGTCCGGAGCACTGCTCGCTGGCGAACGCGGTGATCCAGGCGGGGCCGTTGACGGCCGTCAGGACCACGGCGACGCCCGTCACCCCGCAGGGCGGTGACCCGACATGACGCACGAGAACCCGCAGATGCTGTCGGAGGACGACTCCGCCGACACTCCGTCGCCGGACTTCTACCAGCCCGGCCACACGTACGCCAACACCATCGGCTGGCGCTTCCGCGTCGACACCGTCACGACCCACCCGGAGGACGGCGAGCGTACGGCGCTCGGCTGGCGCTACTGGAACGGCTGGGAGCCGTACGCCTACGGCGAGGACGACTACGAGATCCAGCGCATGCAGGGCATCACCGACGTCTCCGCGCAGTTGCTCCAGTCCCCGCAGACGGCTGCCGAGGCAGACAGGATGCGGGCGCGCATCGCCGAGTTGGAGGCCGCGCAGGGGACGGTGTTCCGGGCGTCGCACGACTCGATCCCGCTCCGCCTCTACACCACAGCCGCCGAGGCCCGGAGGCACTGCGAGACGGTCGTCCGGCGCGAGATCCCCGGTGCGTCCCTCGACTGGATCGAGGACGAAGAGAACGGCGTCGCCGAGCTGGCCGCTGCGTTCGGTGAGGACGACCGGTCGACGGGCTACGTGGTCACCGCGCTGGATGTCGCTGGCTCGTGTGACGAAGGGGACGCCGCCGACATCCTCACGCTCGCCCCCGCGCAGGTCGTCACCGGCGCGTACAACCCGACCACCCGCACGATCAGGCTGGAGCTGACCGCCACCAGGGAGCAGTGGGTCGTCTGGGAGAAGGCGCTAGCCGTTGACCTCGGGCGAACGACCCACCGGGGCAAGGCCGTCACATCGCACGCTGTCTGGCGCGGGCTCCACGTGGCGATCCGCTGCCAGTTCGCCAGCGAGGGCGGTGCCGCCGGATGAGCGCGTACACCACGGCGTACCAGGCACTGACCGCCGGGCGCCCGCTCTCGCCCGCCGAGACCGCCCGGCTCCTCTCCCAGCTCCGCAAAGAGACCGGCGACGAACTCGCCGCCGCCCTGGAGCGGGAGCTGGACGGTCGCTACCGGCGCGGACCGACCGACACCGACGGCTCGTTCAGGCGCAAGCGCCGCGACTTCGGCGCCGCAATGAGCGTCGTGAACCGGCTCCGCGACCTCGCCGCCTCCCCCCTCCCCACTACCCCGCCCCACCAGCGCAACCGGGAGCACACCCCATGACCACCTTCACCTTCGCCCCGGCGAACCGCGAGCAGGCCCGCGCCCGGATCGGGCTCCAGGGCCCGGCTGGCTCCGGCAAGACCAAGACCGCCCTGCGGATCGCCGAGGGCCTCGCCCAGGGCGGACAGATCGGCCTCGCCGACACCGAGCGCGGCTCCGCCCTCAAGTACGCCCCCGTCCCCGGCCGCCCCGAGCTGGGGGGCCACACCTTCGGGCACCTGCCCATGGACAAGCACGACCCCCGCGACCTGATCAAGGTCGTGCGGGCAGCCGAAGAGGCGGGCCTCGCCGTCCTGATCGTGGACTCCTGGAGCCACTTCTGGAACGGCCGGGGTGGCCTGCTGGAGATCGTGGAAGAGGCCGGGGCCTCGAAGGGCGCCGGGGGTACCTTCGGCGGCTGGCGCACCGGCAACCCCATCGAGCAGGAGATGTTGGACGCCCTGCTGAACTTCCGGGGCCATCTCATCGTGACCATGCGGACCAAGGGTGACTACGTCATCGAGGGCAAGAAGGTCACCAAGGTCGGCGTGCGGGCGGTCCAGCGGGAGGGTGCCGAGTACGAGCTGGACGTCGTGATGGACATGGTGGAGGGCACCGCCACTGTCACGAAGACCCGGTACGAGCCGCTGAACGGGCAGGTCATCCACCACCCGGGCGAGGACGTCGCGGAGCTGATCCTGGAGCAGCTCGGGCAGGGTGTAGACCCGGTCCAGGCGATCCTGGATGAGCTGACCGGCGAGGGGCTGACGTACGGGCTGGCGCTGGAGCTGCACGGCCGCGCGAAGGCGCGGAACCTGCTCAGCTCGGGGCAGATGCACCCGGTGTCCGGCGAGCCGACGACGCTGGGGGAGCTGATCCGGGAGTACGGGCAGGCCGTCAAGCCTGCCCCGACGGCCGTCACGAACACGCCCCCGCCCGCCAGTACCGCGCCGGACACCCCGCCCACCGCCGAGCCGGCGCCCGCCGAGCAGCCCGCGCAGGGGCGCGCGACACCCCCGCAGATGCGAATGATGCACGCCCTCTTCACCCGCGTCGGGCTCGGCGCGAAGGAGGACCGGGAGCAGCGGCTCCGGGCCAGCTCGCTCATCATCGGCCGCCAGATCGGGTCCGCGAACGAGCTGACCGCCGCCGAGGCCGCGACGCTGCTGGACACCCTCGGCGCGTTCGGGGAGCGCGGGGAGACGGCCGCCGCCGACTTCGCCGCCATGGTCCAGGGCCTGGAGAACACCGCCAGCGCCGACCGCCAGACCGCCGCCTGATTCACCACTGACCGCGGGCCCGCCCCCCTTCCCCCCTGCGGGGCGGGCCCGCACCCCCTCAGAAAGGAGGTGCACCACAGTGGTGAACCCCAGCATCAACGCCATCGCCCTGTATCTGTGCTCATGGCTGCGCGACCCGCAGAACCCGACGCCCTTCCTGGAGAAGGCCCGCGAGACCGTCTCTGACGCCCGCGAGACCTTCACCCGCCGTGGCATGACGATTGACGACAGCCTTCGCACGTCGTACGAGGAGCGCATCACAGAGCACGGCCTGGACCAGGAACTGCTCGCGTGGGCCACTCGCACGGCGACGGCTCTGGACAGCAGCTCGCTGCCGTCCGACCCGGAGCACCGTGACACCCTCAGCCCGCACTCGTACCGCGGATTCCGTCTGACGTACGGAGACCTCGAAGAGATCTACGGCGCTGATCTCCCGGATGGGAGCTGAGGCACGCCATGGTGAACCCCACCCACGAGCAGACCGAGGCGATCGACGCGTACGGCGACGGCACGGACCTGGTCCTCCAGGCCGGGGCCGGATGCGGCAAGTCGGCCACGCTCAAGATGATCGCGAAGGCCGACCCCAACACGCAGATGATCTACGTCGCGTACAACAAGAGCATCGCGACCGACGCCGCCCGATCCTTCCCCCGCAACGCCAGTTGCTCCACCGCCCACAGCCTCGCCTTCCAGGCCATCGGCAAGACCTACGCACACCGCCTCTCCGGCCCCCGTCAGACCGCCCACAAGGCCGCCGTCCTCGTCGGCGTCACCGACCTGGTCGGCCCCGGCATCCCGAAGATCATGGGCGACCTCGGGGACACCGTCGCCATGCCGTCCAAGCGGATCATGCGGTACGCCCTGGAAACCCTCACCAACTGGTGCTACTCGGCGGACCCGGAGGTGGCCGCCCGGCATATCCCCCGCAAGCCGAACCTGCGGCTGCCCGCGACGATCCAGCAGATCGCCGAACTCGTCCTCCCCGTCGCCCGCGCCGCATGGCGCGACCTCCTCAAGCCGGACGGGGTCCTCAAGTTCCAGCACGACCACTACCTGAAGATGTGGCAACTAGGCGCCCCCCGGCTGGCCACGGACGTGGTTCTCCTCGATGAGGCGCAGGACACCAACGACGTCGTGGCGGCCGTTATCGGGGGCCAGGAGCACACGCAGCGCATCGTGGTCGGCGACTCCGCGCAGCAGATCTACGAGTGGCGCGGGGCCTCGGACGCATTGGCCAAGTTCGCGGCGGCCGGCGCCCAGGTGCAGACCCTCAGCCAGTCGTTCCGGTTCGGGCCCGCCATCGCCGAGGCCGCGAACCGATGGCTGTACGTGGTCGGCACGGATCTGCGGCTGCGCGGCTTCGAGCCGCTGGACTCCCGCCTGGACACCCTGACGAACCCGGATGCGGTGCTGTGCCGTACCAATGCGGGCGCCATGGAGGTCGTGATGGACGCCCTGGCCCGCAAGGTCCGGGTGGCGCTGGTCGGCGGCGGCTCGGAGATGAAGCGGCTCGCCGAGGCCGCCGCCGCCCTCCAGGCCGGTCGGAACACCGACCACCCAGAGCTGATGGCGTTCGCGACCTGGGACCAGGTCCGGCAGTACGCCGAGGAAGAGGCCGACGGCGCGGACCTCCGGGTGCTGGTCCGCCTAGTCGACGCGCACGGCCCGGCGGTCATCGTCGCCGCGACCGAGCAACTCGTCTCGGAGGACCAGGCCGACCTGGTGGTGTCGACCGCGCACCGGTCGAAGGGCCGCGAGTGGCCACGCGTCCGTATCCACGACGACTTCCGGGCGCCGTCCGCTGACCCGTCCACCGGTCTGGTGACGATCCGCCGGGAAGAGGCCCGCCTCGCGTACGTCGCGGTGACCCGCGCCCGTGAGGTCCTGGACGACCGGGCGCTGTCGTGGCTGGACCAGGTGAAGGCGGTAGCAGCGTGAGCCGCCGCGAGTGGGAGTTGCTGGCCGCGTGCCGGGACGAGGACCCCGAGATCTGGTTCTCCGGCAGGAAGCGGGCCCAGGCACTGGCCATCTGCCACTCCTGCCCGGTCCTCGAAGAATGCCGGACCGCTGCGCTGGAGCGCGAGGCGGGCGTTGCCCAGGTGTACCGGAGGGGCATCGTCGCCGGTCTCACCGGCGCGGAGCGCTGGGCACTCGCTCAGCAGCAGGCCGCCGCCAAGCCCAAGCCGATACCGAAGCCGAAGCCGAAGCCGAAGAACAAGCGGCGGTGGAAGGTCGCACCGTGCGGGACCCGGGCCGCATACCAGCGGCACGTCCGCAAGAACGAGCCGATCGACGCCGAGTGCCAGGCCGCCGCCGCGACCGCCGCTCGCGGGTACCGGGCCACCGGCTCCACACAGACGCCCACCCCCTGTGTCGCGGGCCGGCCGGCGGATGGGACCGGCTGCCGGACCGACGGTCACCAGCACCACAACCAGCACGACGGGAGGACAGCGCCGGTGGGAGACCGCCTTGTCACCGAGGTCATGAACATGGCCCCGGTGACGCTGACGCACCGTGAGGCGTGGGTGCTCGCGGTGCTGGCGGCTGACGCCGACGACGACACCCGCACTACCCGGTCCAGCGTCGAAGCGCCGGACATGCTGCGGCGGGCGCGGGTGTCCCGGCCCCAGATGTACGCCGTGATCAAGTCGCTCATCTCGAAGGGGGCGTTGGTGCGGGCCACGGTCGGCCAGCGGAACGCGGTCGCCGCGTACGTCCTGCCTCCGCTCGACAGCACCATGCCGCCCCCCGCCCCGGCCCCGGTCGCGCGACGGGCCAGCCGTCCCTCCCCTGCACCCTCCCGCTCCACACCCGCCCGCCGCCCGACCGCCGACCAGCCGCCCGCACGCCAGCCTCCGGCGGCGGATGACCCGGCCTTCGATGCCTTCTGGGCCGCGTACCCGCGCAAGGTGGCCAAGCGCGACGCCCGTACGGCCTGGTCCAAGGCTCTGAAACGTGGCGCCGACCCCGAGCAGATCACCGCTGCCGCCGCCCGGCACGCCGCCCAATGGCGAGCCGCCCAAACAGCCTCCCAGTACATCCCGCACCCCACGAAGTGGCTGAACGGCGAGCGCTACGACGACGCGCCCGAGGCGACGCCCGCCCACCACCAGCCCGCCATCCCGGGCACCCCCACCCGCTACACCGACCCCACAGAACGAGGGATCTTCTGATGACGGACCACGTCCCCGAGGATGACTCGGCGCCGCTGTTCGATCGCGCTATGCCAGCCGATCGCGAAGCCGAGATGGCATTCCTCGGCGCGCTCCAGCTTGCTGGCCGTGACGCCCGTCGCGTCCACCAAATGGTGCCCACGGCCGACTTCTACCGGCCCGCCCACGCCATCATCCACGCCACCGCCGGCGAACTCATCGACCGCGCCGAACCGGTCGACCCGATCACCCTGGCCGCCGCCCTCCAGGCCGCAGGCGAACTCTTGAAGATTGGCGGCGCCTCCTACCTGCACACCCTCGTCCAGTACGTCCCCACCGTCGCGCACGCCGAGTACTACGCCGAGCGCATCCGCCAGCTTGCCCAGCGTCGGGCGCTGATCAACGCCGGGCACCGCATCATGCAGCGCGGCTACGACCCCACCGCCGGTGACCCCGGCGACCTCGCCGAGGAAGCGGTCGCCCTCGCCCGGGACGTACGGGACGCCGGACGCGCCGCCGAGGACACCCCGGTCACAGACATGCACGACTTCCTCACCGTGGAGGACACGCACGACTGGGTGGTCCCGGGGCTGCTGGAGCGCGGGGACCGGCTGATCCTCACGGCCGGTGAGGGCGGGGGAAAGAGCGTGCTGCTGCGGCAGATCGCCGTCGCCGTGGCCGCCGGGGTGAACCCTTTCACGATCATGCCGTCGGAGTACGGGCCGCAGAAGGTGCTGGTCCTGGACTGCGAGAACTCGGCGCCGCAGTCCCGCCGCCACTACCGGCATCTGATCAACGCTGCCGCCCGTGGGCACATGCCGGTGAAGCGGGGCCAGCTCCACATCGACGTGCGGCCCGAAGGTGTCGACCTCACCCGCGCGGATGGCCGGGCGTGGCTGATGCGCCGCGTGGAGCAGGTCATGCCCGATCTGCTGGTGATCGGACCGATCTACCAACTCCACACCGGCGACCCGAACGCCGAGGAGCACGCGCGGAAGGTCACAGTCGCGCTGACGGAAGCCCGAGTGACGGCGAACTGCGCGATGGTCCTGGAGGCGCACGCCCCGCACGGGAACGGGTTCGGGCCGCGCGCCCTCCGCCCGGCCGGGTCCGCTCTGTGGATGCGGTGGCCGGAGTTCGGGTTCGGCCTCCGGCCCGTGGAGGACGAGAAGAGCGCGGAAGAGGACCGTGCCCGGCGCCTGGTCCCGTGGCGGGGCTTGCGTGACGACCGGGCGTTCCCGCCGTTTCTCCGGCAGGGGGAGCGGGGCGGCTGGCCCTGGGTGCCCTACGTCCCGATCGACACCGACGTACGCGGCTACTCCAGCACCGGGGCCACGGGGTGACGCCCGTCAGATGCCGGTACTGCCCGCAGGCCCTGACCACCCCGGAGTCCCGTGCGCGCGGCTACGGGCCGGTGTGCGGCCAGCGGCGCGGGCTCCTCCCGCCGACGCCCCATCAGCGCCGCCCAGCCGCCTCGGTGACCGCCGTCACGAAGCCTGACGTCCACCCCGACCAGACCACCATCCCCATCCAACCCGAACTCCCCGAGGAGTCGACGTGACCGGCCCCGATCACTACCGCGAAGCCGAACGGCTCCTGGACCGCGCCCACCACTTCACCTACGGAGACGGGGGAGACCCGGTCACCGGCGCCGCACTGGCCACCGCAGCACAGGCACATGCCACGCTCGCCCTCGCCGCCGCCACCGCCATGCAGGCCCCCATCGACGGATCGGAGCCCGGCATGGGCTCCGCCGAGTTCCACGCCTGGTACGACGCGGCTGGCGTGAAGCCCGCCACCACCACGAAGGAGAACTGACCTTGTCTCTGCCCACCCTGACCGGCGTCGGTCGCCTCACCGCGGACCCCGAACTCCGCTTCACCCAGTCCGGGAAGGCCGTCGCCAGCATCGCGCTCGCCTTCAACTCCCGCCGCCTCAACCAGCAGACCCAGCAGTGGGAGGACGGCGACACCTTCTACATCCGGGGCACCGTCTGGGACCGCCTCGCCGAGAACGCCACCGAGAGCCTGGCCAAGGGCGTGGAAGTCCTCGTCACCGGCGAGGTCCGCACCGAGCGCTGGGAGAAGGACGGCCAGAAGCACGAGCGGCCGGCACTCATCATCCGCTCCATCGCGCCGAACCTCGCCTTCGCCACCGCCACCGTCTCGAAGGACGCCGCCAGCCAGCCGACCCCCGGCGGGCAGCGCCCAGCCGCCCAGCAGCGCTCCCAGCCCCAGCAGCGCCAGACCCCGCCCCAGGACGACCCCTGGGCCACCGGCGGCCCCACTGAGCCCCCGTTCTGAAATGGCCCTGCTTGTACGACTGGCCAGCACCGACGACCTATCCGAAATCGTCGAAGCTCTCCTGACGGCCGCCGACGCCAAGGAGCCCACGGTGCCCACTCTGGCCGCCCGCTGGCGGACGCTCGCCCGCGACGTCGGTGACGCTCTCGACTCCCTGCCCGTACAGCCGCAGTAACCCCACGGACAGGGGCCCCACGCAGGGCCCCACCCCCGGCACCACACCGGAGGAACCCATGTCCATCACCACCTGGCTCCGCCGCAGAAACCCGCGCCCGGCACCGGTTCGGCCCGCGTACGCCCGTGCGATGGAGGCCGCCGCTCTGGTCGACCGCCAGGCCCTCGAACTTGCCGCCGCCCGAGAAGAGGCCGCGCGGTGGAAGCGCCACTCGGAGACCCACGCTGACGAGCGCGACACCGCCGTCCGCGCCTTCAACAGCAAGGTGCTGGAGGCCGAGGACCGTACCCGCGAGCGGGATGGCGCGTACCGGGAGCGGGCGCAGCTCCTCGCCTGGCTGACCGCCCTGCACCCGTCGACGGCCGTCATCACCCCCGCCCGCGACCTTTCCGAGGCGGGCTGGGCGCTGCTCTACGTGGTGGCTGGCGGCTGGCAGATGTCCTGGCACATTGCCCCCACCGACGTGCGCTTCTTCGAGCACGTGACGGCCGTCGGCCCGGAGGACTCGCGGGCGCAGTGGGACGGGCACGGCTCGGATGAGAAGTACGAGCGGCTCCGGCATCACGTCCGGCTCCTGGTGCTGGAGGGGCTTGTTGGTGACGGGTCGGCGACGCCCGTCACGGGGGAGGCGAGCGATGTCTGAGCTGGAGCAGATCAGCCCCGCGCGGCTGGACGAGATCCGCGCGATGACGTTCACCACCGGCATCAACCCGGCCGCCGGGCACTTCGACACGGACACCGAGCGGGAGCTGTATCAGCTGGCCGCGCGCTGCTGGAACGCCCTTCAGACCCTGCTCCGCGACCACGAGCACCTCACGAAGGCGCACTCCGAGGCGAGCGAGCGGCTCGCCGCCTGGGAGGGAACCCCGTGATCGACGTCATCGCGTTCGTCGTCCTGGTCGTGGTCGTGGCCGGCTTCCCGCTCGCTCACTGGTCCGAAGCCATCTGGAGGAAGTCGTGACGTTCACCCTCGGGTTCAAGCTGCACCTGCGCGGTGGCGAGGTCATCGATGGCGCGGTGTTCCCGTCCGGGCGCGCGCTCGTGGAGGACGACTCGGAGTTCGGGTTCGGGTCTGCTGCTCCCTCGCTGGAGCAGTTGCTCGCGGGCTACCACGGGGCGAGGGTCAAGTGGCCGGACCAGTCCCCTGTCGCCAGCGTTGCCGCGCCGGAGCGGCCCGACACCAAGACGCTGGAAGCACGCACCCAGGCCATCGCCGACGCCATCGGCCCGACGATGCTCATCGGCCTCGGGGACGCCGAACTCTTCGGCGCGGCCGGGGCGCAGCGAATCCGGGAGTGGGTGGCGTGGATCTCGAAGACTGTCGCCGCCCTGCCTGCCGCCCCGGCCCAGCCCGCGAAGGACGCGGAGAAGCGAGAGGTTGTGCACGGCTGCCCGCCCGCCGGGTCCGTCCTCACTCCCTGCTGCGCCCGTACCCCGTTCGAACTGCCGCGCACCGACCGGCTGAGCACCGAACTGGCGCTCGTCACCTGCCAGCCTGTCGTCCTGGCTGCGCCCGCTGCTGGGGCTGAGGTGCAGCACATCGGCGGCCGGGCCAACGCGGAGGACTGCCCCGCCTGCGCGAACACCAACCCGCCCTGGCCGTTCATCTGCCCCGGGCCTGCCGCCCCGGCCGCGCCCGCGAAGGGAGGCACGCCGTGAACTCCTGGCACCACGCCCAGAGCAGCGCCCGCAAATGGGGCGGCACCCCCAACCTCTACCTGCCCATCCACGAGTTCATCGACAGCTCGAAACGGATCATCGGCGACGTCCGCCACCGCTCCCTCTACCACCACACCGAGGGCACCTGGCTGTGCCAGCGGATCTTCGGCGTCACCCTCGACGTCCCCAAGCAGCGGACCACCGTGCAGGTCCCCGTCCGGCTCATCGCCGAGCAGCACGTCCTCGAAGACCTCGGCTGGCTCCCCTCCCCGGCGGACTACATCGGCGGCATGCCCATCGCCCCGTGGATGTCCGGCTCACAGCGCAAGACCGTCCCGCTCTCTCACCTTCTCCTCAACCAGCCGACCGGAGCAGACCAGTGACCGACCGCAAGAACTTCCTCGGCATCCCTGTCCAGGGCGACATCACCCCCGGCGCCGGACGCGTCGAGCAGAGGCCGATCGGGGAACTCCAGCCGATCCTCCAGGCTGTCCTCGATGACCCGACCATCGTGGAGTTCGGGTGGCGGCAGTACACCCCGTACTTCAACGACGGCGACCCCTGCACCTTCAGCGCCCATGGCACCTGGGTCCGCACCACCGTGGACGAGGGCGCCGACGAGGACGAGCTGGAGATGTGGGGGCACCGCACTCTCGGCAAGGTCACCACGGAGTGGGGCGACGTCGACCCGGTCACGAAGCGGCGGGTCGTCGTCAGCGAGGTCTACGAGGGTCCGGACCGCGCCCGGTACGACCGGTGCAAGGCGCTGGAGAAGGCGATCGAGGGCGGGCACTTCGAGCACGTCTTGCTGGACGCCTTCGGCGACCACGCCGAGGTGAGCGTCCGCGGCGACGGCATCGAGGTCAAGTTCTACGGCCACGACTGAGCACGGCGAAGGGGCGTGCGCCACAACGTCTTGCCGGACCAGGCGCACGCCCCCAGGTGCTGATCACCGTACCGCCCCGCACACCCGAGGAGCAGCACCGTGGCCACCCCAGCCGACGATCTCGACACCATCACCGAACGCTGGCCCACCCTCCGCGCGTCCGCCGGCCAGCGCCCCGTCACCAGCTGGCCGCCCGCCATGGGCATCACCCGCCTCATGTCCGAGGAGGAGCGCCAGGAGCACGCCGCCGAGCGCGCCGACACCGCGCCGGACGCCCCCGGCCCCCGGCCCGCCCCGGTCGACGTGGACGTGCTGGACGTCATGACGACCATCGAGACCGGGCTCATCACCACCGCGGACTGGCTCGCCGAGCGCGTGCAGCGGCCGGCCGTCACCGCGGCGACGGGGCGCGGCTGGAGCGACGACGTCCACCGCCAGGTCGCGCTCATCGCCGCGCGCGACGCCGCCGACCCGCGCCGCTGGCGGTACACCGGCCAGCAGCGGGACGCCCCGACGGCGGCCGAGTGGCTGGCGCTCCGCCTCCGCTCCGTGCCTGGCCCGTTCCGGGCGCTGGACGACGGGGAGCGGGAGGCCGTCGCGCGGGTGGCCACGATGGGGGCGACGCTGCTTCGGCGCGCGCTCGGGGAGCAGCGGCGGCGCGAAGCCGTGCCACACCCGTGCCCGGTCCCGTGCGGGGGCCAGTTGGTGGTGGAGGGCGGGGACGGGGCACCGCCGGTCGTACGGTGCGAGGACTGCGGCCGAACCTGGACGGAGCGCAGCGCCGGGGCCGCGTGACGGGTCCGGGAGGCGCGGCCCGTTCAACAGCGAGCGGCCCTCCGCCCCGCACCCCATGGGGCGGAGGGCCGACAAGCCTCCCCGGGTGAGCCATCGACCGTACGCCTGGCGGCTCAGCGCGTCCAGACCCCGGGTCCGCCGCCGCGCCACTCGATCAGCGCGGACCGCACCACATCCATCTCGTCCCAGCTCTGGAGCCCGACCTCCTGGAGCAGCCGCGCCACGTCGCTGGTCGAGTAGGCGCGGCCGAGGATCCGCTCCGCGACGCGCACGCGCCGGCCGCCACCCTCGTCGGGCGGGTAGATCACCACGGGCGTCGCGGACGTCATGCGTCCAGGATCAGCCGGGCCTTACCCGCGCGCACCTGGGCGATCACTCCATGATCCCGAGGGCGGTGTCCGGGCGGCAGACCGTGCACGCCTCGGCGCCCTCGGTCAGAGCCTGGAGAGCGGCGGCCCGACTGGCCCGGACCGCCTGCTTCGACATGGCCCAGCATTCGCCCGCGTGGACGGTGGGCGGGGGGACCCCACTCGGGCCGGGATCTACCAGCCAGTCCGGGGGCGGCAGCCGACGCCGCTCCCCACGCTGACGCTCGGCCTCGCGGCGCTCCAGGTCAGCGATCTGCCGCCGCACGCGGTCCAGGCTGTAGACGAGCCAGGTCTCCAGGGTGCGGAGACGCGGCAGATCGGGCGGCAAGTCGGACACATGTTCGAGTCTAAGTCTAAGACGGTCCTGTCGCGCCAGCAGGTACGACGGAGCACCCTGGCCGGGTGGATCCCGAGCACTACCACCTGCTGCTCGCCGTCGACGGCGAGCCGGTACAGCACGGCTGGTGGGCAGACGAGACGACCGCCCGCCAGAAGGCCGTCGCCTGGATCGGGGAGTACGGCGGACGGCCCGGCGCGCGGATCACCCTCGTGGATGAGGCGACCGGCGAGACGCTGACGGACTGGCCCACCGAGGCGTGATGGTGACCGTCGCCAGGTCTCATGACTTCCTGACAGCACGGGCCGCCGTCCGCTACTGTCGCCTCTGTTGGGCATCTCGGCCCCATGCGAGTGGGGGTGGATCGCAAACGGCCCCGACGACGCGGTCTCGCCAATCGCCGTCCCGCAGAGGCCATTCCCGCACCACAACCGAACGCAAGGAGCGAAGCGCGTGAGCCGGAGCGAGCCCATGGCACTCGACCGCATCGAAACCAACGGCTACCGCCCCCTGGAGCCGTATCCCGGCAAGGTCAACATCCGCTGGCTCATGGAGTGCACCGAGTGCGGCGAGCCGCAGCGGCTACGCCCGGACCACAAGATGAAGCCCTGCGAGCACAAGGCGCGGGAGCGGCAGCAACGCGACGAGGCCGCTGCCGACAAGGCGTACCGCGACTGGCTCGTCTCCCTGCGGACGCCGAAGCTGGCCACGAAGAATCTGCGGGCCCTGGAGCCGCACCCTGGCGAGGAGGGTGTGCGCTGGTGGGTGGAGTGCAAGTTCTGCGGGCGCCAGTGGCACATGCTGGAGGACAAGCTGAGGGCCTGCCCGCACAAGGGCACAGGGGACGAAGGGGCGCCCACGCCCCCGGCGAGCACCGCCCCGAAGCGGCGGAGCAAGACTTCCGACACCGCACCGGTCGATGTCCAGCGCTTCCTCGGGCCCCTGGACCGGCTCCATCCGGCTCCGGAGACGGCCCGGACAGCAGGCGCGGACGATGGCGAGTAGGCACGGACGCCTCGGCGCCCGCTCCTCGATGGCCCACCACAGCCCTGACCCCACCCACAGAAGGTGACATGCCTACAGCCCGACCCCACCCCCTCGCGGAGTACGCAGACTGCATCGACCCCGCCCGGCCGTACACCGTCCGGCAGATCGCCGACCTGATGGAGATGGCCGTCTCCAGCGTCTCCGGCATGGCCGACTACGGCTGGCTCCCCGGCAGCAGCATGAAACCCCACCGGCGCGGTGGCCGCGTCCGCACATGGACCGGCGCACAGCTACTGCGCCTCGCCCGCCGGCCAGTCCGTGTGGCGTACGACCACGGGCAGTACAGCCCTGCCACGCTGTACCGGGTCGGCTGCCGGTGCAAGGTATGCACCCGCGCGCACAACGCCGACAGCCTGATGCGGCGAAGGGCCCTCGCCGAGGAGACGTTCCCTACGGATAAGCGGCTCCTGCTCGTGGCCCTGATCCGGGGCGCCACGCCCGTCGCCGAAGCCGCCGCCGAGGTGGGGGTGACGCCAGGCCGGGTCTACGGTCGGGCGGCCTGGGACGCAGACTTCGCCCAGCAGTTGGACGAGGCGGGGTGGGCGCTGTGTGTGCTGGGGCAGGATGACCCTCGGTGCGGTACGGGCGGCGGGTACCGGGGGGACTCCCGGGCGGAGGTGCCGCGCCCTGGCTGCAGGGGAACGGGGTGCCGGGAGTGGCGGCGCGACCGCGCGCAGCAGGAGCGGGCCGGGGCGTCGAGTTGACGCGGAGGTCGGCCGGACCGCGCCCCCGTGGCATCCTGCCGCCCATGGCCTACCGCCCGTACCCCAGCCGCGAGCGCGCCCTCCGCCAGCTCGACCGCCACTACCCCGGCCCGCGCGTGCCCGTCATCCCGGTGGAGGTGCTGCGACCCATGGGTGAAGCCTTCAGACGGCTGCGGGAGGACACGCGCGCCGCTGCCGAGCACGGCTTCGGGGCAGGCGCCTACGTCCTGGCAGCGCGGCGCACCGGAACCCCCACGTGATCATCCCGTTCCTCGTCGGCGTCCTGATCACGCTGACCATCGCGGTCGCCGGCGCCTGGATCTGCTCCTCTCTCTGTGGAGAGATCCGCGCCCGGCGCCCGAACCCTCCCACGTGATGCAGCGAGACGGGCCGCTACCGAAAGGGCTCCCGTGACCATCACCATCCAGTTCATCCGCGGCCCCGCAGACGGCCGCACCCTCACAATCCCCGACGACGAGCCGCCGCCGCTCTACCTGATCGCCGTCACCCCGCCGGTCACCGATCTGCTGGCCGACTCACTCGACGTCTCCCTGGTGGAGAAGGCGGAGTACGAGCCGCTCCTGGAACTCGGCTGGCCTCGCCGCGTGGACGATGGCGCTTTCCTCTATCGGCACCGGCCCGCCCCCGTGACGCAGGACAAACGGACCGCCCTGGATCAGTCGCGGCGGGCCTCCAAGGAAGCAGAGCAGTGGCGTACCGCTGAGACGGATGCCGCATGGCAGGAGATCCGCGAAGTACGCCCGGACTACCCCGAGAGCTGGCGCGACTTCCCGTAGATATCCCGCGCGACGCCCGTCGTCGCCCGTCATCGCTGAACCCGTAGAACCCCGCCCGCCCGCACGGTACCGTGATGGACGGCAGATGCCCCCCGTAGGGCGTCACCTCCGAAATAGATCGAGCCCCGGCACGGACGATTGCAGCGTCCGCCGAGGCTCTGACCACCAGGAGATGACGCTCCGAGATGGCTACGGCACAGCCTATGGCGCCCCCCACCACGTACGACACCCCCACCCCGCGCTGGGTCGCCTGGCTCACCGACGCCGGCCGACCGGCCGTCGCCGTATGGGTCATGATCATGTGCGCCCCCGGTGAACATCACCTCGGCCGCCTCGCCGGATGGTCCGACACCCTCGCCTGGGGCATGGCCGGAGTCCTCGCCGCGTACGCCGGCATCGCTTCGGCCGTCGCCTCGAAGCGGCCCAAGGGCGCTCCCGGGAAGAAGTCCGCAGTGGCCGGAGCGTGGCTGTCCCTCGCGACCGCGATGAGCGCGCAGCCCGTGTCCCACCTGTTCGTGACGGGGCACTGGAGTGCCGACCCGCGCCCGCCCGTGTGGCTGGTCGTGTCCGTTTCCTGCGTCCCGCCCCTGGTCCTGGGCCATCTGCTGCATCTCGCGGCGACACCCGTGCGCGTGACGCCCGTTATCGCCGGGGCGCAGCCGGTGGCGACCCCCGTCATCCCGCCCGCGCACGCCGCCGTGCCGCCCGCGATCGTGTGGTTCCAGGCCGTCCCCGCTGGCGCCCGTCGGCTGCCGATCGTGCCAGCCGCCCCGACGCCGATCGTGTACGCCGACCCTCGGTGCGCCGTGATCCGCCCGCTCTACGACACCGTGCCGCCCACCCGGCCGGGCACGAAGACGATGCGCGCGGCCCTCATCGCGGCCGGATTCGATGATCTCTCCGACGGCATGTTGCGGGGGCGGCTCCGCGCCGAGGTGGAGCGGCACGAGCCGCGCCTCGCACAGCTCCCGGCCGCGCCCGTCGCGATCAGCGCATAGCCGCACCACAAGCACGCCAGGAACTTCCTGGACGCCGCAACACACCACCCACGAGAGGACTTCCGCATGATCACGTCCGGCTACGCCACCCGCGAAGGCACCGCCAAGGACAACGCCGACTCGGCCACGGTCTACGAGATGGCCGACGGCAGCGTGGGCGCCGCCGTGATCGACGGCATAGGCCACGGCCCCCACACCAGCCGCACCGCGCCGCTCCTCGCCGAGGTGGCCGCCCGCTACGCCGCCCACCGCGGCGCCGTCCAGGGCATCCTCGGTGCCGGCCTTCTCGTCGCCGACCCCGGCCCCACCGGCGACGAGGCCAACGCCGTCGGTGTCGTCGCCCGCGTCTACGCCGACGGCATCCGCGTCGCCTGGGTCGGCGACTGCCGCGCCTACAGCTGGAACGGCAGCGCCCTGACCCTGAACACCACCGACCAGACCATGGCCCGATGGGTGGAGCAGTTCGGGCCGCCGGTCGACGTCACCCAGGCGTACGGCGCCTGGATCCGTGTCTCCCTCGCCACCGCCACGATCGCCACCGTCAGCGAGATCGAGGTCACCGAACCGCTCGTCATCCTCACCAGCGACGGCGTGCACGACCAGACCCCACACCAGGTTCTGGAGGACCTGGTGCGCGAACACGCCCACGACCCCCAGGCCCTCGCCGACGCACTCGTGGCCGCCGCCCAGCCGGACGAGACCGGCTACCGCGACGACGCCACCGCCGTCGTCATCCACCGCCCCGCCACTACCGCCTGACAGGGAGCGCACCCCACCCATGTGGCCCACCATCATCGCCGTACTCGGCACCCTCGCCGGCGGCGCCCTCGCCGGCGTCACCCAGCACTGGACCGCCCGAAGCGCCCGCCAGGAGCAGCACCGCCTCCAGGTCGCCGACGCCGTCCGCGCGCTGCTCGCGGCAGCGCTCACCTACCGGGAACGGTTCTGGCTCCAGATCGAGGTCATCCGCGACGGCGAACAGGAGACCCCCGAGGCCCGCGCCGACCGCTACCGCGCCCGAAGCGAGGTGACCATAGCCCGCGACCACCTCGTGCTCCTCACGAACGACCCGGCGCTGATCGCTGCCGCCCGGGATGCGTCCTGGTCGGCGATCTCGCTCAGCGACGTCCCCCTCGGCCCGGTCGAGGCCCGGCGGTTCGCCGACGACGTGGAGGCCCAGCTGGAGGCCGCCCGTGACGAGAGCCGCGACACCCACACCACCCTGAGGGACACAGGCGTGGCGTACGTCCACGGATCGGCGGCGGCGCCGGGCGCGGACCAGCGGTCTCACATGCCACTCCCGCCGGGGCGCGCGGCCGAGAGCGCCGCTGCACCGGCCGCGCCCCGACGCCCCGGAAACTGACCCCTCACACCTCGCCCTGGGCCAGGCTCCTAGTCCGGCTCACCCCCATCATGGAAGGATCATCAACATGACCGAGCGAGTGGACGCGAAGGTACTGCTGCTCTTCGGCGACCAGGCCGAGATCACTACTCCGCACCGGGACCACACCGACCCGGAGCGGGTGCCTGTCGACAAGTTGGTGCGCGAGACCGGTATCGCCCGCGAGGACCTGGTGGGGTCCAAGGTGGTCGCTGTCGTGGATGGCGGCGAGTTGGTGCGGTTCGAGCGCGCCTGAGCGGCGGCGTCAAGGGGGCGGCCAGCGGGCCGCCCC
>NZ_JBHYUG010000102.1:0-4110 GCF_042749375.1 Streptomyces sp. NPDC059477
ATCGACGCCTACCCGGACAGCGAGGACTGGCGCTGCACGGAGTCGCTGGCCGGTTGCACGGCCCCCCACTAGCTCGCGGGGTCCGTCGGGCGGGGCGGCCGGGATTCGGGCCCCAGGGTGGGGGGGGCCCCCCCGGGGGCGGCCCGCGGCCCCCGGCAGCCCCGGGCCGCCGGGGCGCGGCGCCCCGCCCCCCCCCCCGCCCGGGCCCCCCCCGGGGTGGGGTCTGGGGCCCTGCTCCCCCGGCCCAAACGCCGCAGCACCGGCACATCCAGGCCGCGCAGCGCCTCGGCGGCCGGGCGGGGCCCCGTCACCGGCCTCGCGGCGGGGAAACCCGCGCCCGCCTCCTGGAGCGCGAGCCAGTCGGGGTCGAGCACCGCTCCCCCGGTCTCCCACGCCAGGAAGGCCCGCACCCGGTGCGGTGCCGGGCGCAGCAGCATCGGCAGGGCGTGCAGCAGATACGCCGGCCGGAACCCGGCGAAGCACTGCGTCGGGTCGAGCAGGAACAGCCGGTTCACGCGGGCGGGCGCGTGCAGGGCGTAGTGCAGGGCGATCCAGGCGCCGTACGAGTGTCCGCCCAGGGCCGTCGGACCGGACGTCACGCCCAGCCCGTCCAGCAGCGCGTCCAGCCACGCCGTCAGATCGGCGACCGTACGGATGCCGCGCTCGCCGGACGCCGGACCACGGCCCGTGCCCCCGGCGTCCGCGATATCGCGCCCCGCGCCCCCGCCCCCGCCACCGCGCCCGGCGCCCCCGCCACTGCCACTGCCACTGCGCCCCGCATCCCCGATCAGGTCGGGCGCGTACACGCGATGGCCGCGCGCCAGCTCCTCCGCCTGCGCGAACCAGCTCGCGGAGGTCGCTCCCCCGCCCGGCAGCAGCACCAGCGGTGGCGCGTCACGCGGGCCGCAGACATGGACGTACGTCACTCCGAAAGGGGTTGTGACCTGCGTAGATGTGCGGTCGGCGGGCCATTTGGCCAGGACCTTGTCGTAGGCGCGCGCAAAACCGTCCGGGTTGTATCCGTTCCGGTCGGCTCCGCTCCGCGTGCCGCCGTCGGTGCTCCTCATCCGCGTCCCCTCTCCTGTCCGTCGTCCGCGTCCGCTTCCCTCGATCATCTCGTTTATTATCTCGTTGAGCGAGATTCTTGTGCAGCGAGATGATAGTCGAGGAGGGCGGCCGTGCCGAGTGCGGAAGCGGCGGGCGGGATGGAGATCGTGCATCTGCTGCGGGCGGTGACCGTCGAACTGGGGTTGCGCAGTGCCCGTTTCGCGAGCCGCAACGGTATGCATCCGACGGACGTGCGGGCCCTGATCGCGCTCATGGACGCGGCCCGCGCGGGCGAGGAGCTGACCGCCGGGAAACTGGGCGCCGCGCTGGGGCTGAACTCCGCGGGGACGACCGCTCTGGTGGACCGGCTGGAGCGGGCCGGGCATGTCCGTCGGGTGCGCGGTACCCGGGACCGGCGCAGGGTCGTCGTGCAGCTCGACGCCCGCGCGGTGGAGCTGGGGTGGTCGTTCTTCGGGCCGCTGATCGAGCGCGCGGTGGAGCTGCTGAGCGGGTACGACGAGCGGGAGCTGGCGGCGATCCGGGGGTTCCTGGAGGGCGTACGGGAAGCCGCCGCGGAGCCGGGAGCCGAGTAACACGGGGTTCACATTCGGGCAACGACCGGGAAACCCCCTGTTGACAGGCTCGGGTGTAACGGCGGCGCCCCAGTGCCGCAGCGCCGCGACCGCATCACCCGCACCACGCCGGACCCATCCGAAAGAAGAGACCCGTGACCTTCAAGGCTGAGTACATCTGGATCGACGGCACCGAGCCGACGGCCAAGCTGCGTTCCAAGACGAAGATCATCGAGGGTTCGCCCGCCGGTCTGGACGCGCTGTCGATCTGGGGCTTCGACGGGTCCTCCACCAACCAGGCCGAGGGCCGTTCCTCGGACTGTGTGCTCAAGCCGGTCTTCACCTGTCCCGACCCGCTGCGCGGCGGCGAGGACATCCTGGTGCTGTGCGAGGTCCTGAACACGGACATGACGCCGCACGCCTCCAACTCCCGCGCCGCGCTGAGCGAGGTCTCCGCCAGGTTCGCCGCGCAGGAGTCGATCTTCGGCATCGAGCAGGAGTACACCTTCTTCGACGGCGCCCGTCCGCTGGGCTTCCCCGAGGGCGGCTTCCCCGCCCCGCAGGGCGGCTACTACTGCGGGGTCGGCGCCGATGAGATCTTCGGCCGCGAGATCGTCGAGGCCCACATGGAGAACTGCCTGAAGGCGGGCCTGGGCCTGTCCGGCATCAACGCCGAGGTCATGCCCGGCCAGTGGGAGTTCCAGGTCGGCCCGCTGGCCCCGCTGGAGGTCTCCGACCAGCTGTGGGTGGCCCGCTGGCTGCTCTACCGCACCGCCGAGGACTTCGGCGTCACCGCCACCCTCGACCCCAAGCCGGTCAAGGGCGACTGGAACGGCGCCGGGGCGCACACCAACTTCTCCACCAAGGCGATGCGCGAGGGGTACGACGCGATCATCACCGCCTGTGAGTCCCTCGGCGAGGGCTCCAAGCCGCTCGACCACGTCAAGCACTACGGCGCCGGCATCGACGACCGCCTCACCGGCCTGCACGAGACCGCCCCGTGGAACGAGTACAGCTACGGCGTCTCCGACCGCGGCGCCTCGGTGCGCATCCCGTGGCAGGTCGAGAAGGACGGCAAGGGCTACATCGAGGACCGCCGCCCCAACGCCAACGTCGACCCGTACGTGGTGACCCGGCTGCTCGTCGACACCTGCTGCTCGGCGCTGGAGAAGGCCGGGCAGGTCTGATCGACGTACCGCCCGCAGTACCCGCACCACCCGTTCCGCCCGCATCCGTATGAGGGGCGTCCACCGCATCGTGCATCGGTGGGCGCCCCTCACCCGTGCCCGCGCGAGATCGTGGACGCCCTCGCAACCCGCGAGTTCGAAACGTTTCGCCCAACCGGAGTCCAAGGCTCGGCAAACAGCGGCGGTGGACCGTCTGCTTTTCGGACGCGTGGGTGTCCGAGCCGTGAGAGAAGGGTCCGTTCGCCCGGGCGTATCTGCTTCAATGGGCCCATGGCCAGCTTCCAGAATCTCACCGCGCCGGGTCGCCATGACCTTGAGCCGTTCTGGCCTTCCCGTCAGCACGACGACTTCGACCGGGAGTGTTGCCGCGCCGCCACCGCGCCGGCCCGCTGACGCCGTACCTCTCGGCCCCCGGCCTGCGCGACACGACGTACGTCCCCGACGGACCTCTCGCGCGAAAGAGCTGACCTCTCATGGCGAACCCCGCTCCACTGCCCCACCCGCTGTCCTCCGCCGCCTCTCCCGCCGCCGCGCCCGCCACCCGGCACCGGCTGCGGGCCGTCGACCGGGACGAGGTGCTCGACCCGGCGGATCTGCTGCCGCCCGGCGCCACCTGGCTCCCGGCTCCCGCCCACACCCTGCCCACCCTGCCCGGCCGTCCGCCGATGGTCGGCTATCTGCTGCTGGTCCCGGCCGATCAGCAGCCGCCGTTCCTGCCGGTCGCGGTCCCCGACGCCCTCGTCGCACCGGAGGCCGCGCCCGAGGCCGCCGCGCCCGAGCCGCTGATCCGGATCGACACCGTGCGCCGCACCGCCCTCGTGCGCGGCGCGGAGCTGGATCTCACGTATCTGGAGTTCGAGCTGCTGGCCCATCTGGTGGCCCACCCGCACCGGGTGCACACCCGCGACCAGCTGGTGACCACGGTGTGGGGGTACGGCCATGTCGGCGACGGCCGGACCGTCGACGTCCATGTCGCCCGGCTGCGCCGCAAGCTGGGCGCCGAGCACCGCAAGGCGATCCAGACGGTCCGGCGGGTCGGCTACAAGTACACCCCGCCGACCGCCCGCTGACTTCGGACGGACCAGGGTGGAGGCTGCCCTCGGCCGGGGCCGGGGGATGACCGTTCTCCCCTGGGGCGGCACGCCCCCCGAACCACCGGGTTGCGGTCACGGAACGGCACGAACCCCTGGCCGGGGTGGGGGGGGGGGGGCCGGGGGCGGGCGCCCCGCGCGGGGCGGGGGCCGGGGGCGGGCGCGCCGCCGCCCGCCCCCCCCCCCCCGCCCCCGCCCGCCGCCCCGCGCCCC
>NZ_JBHYUG010000102.1:4120-8211 GCF_042749375.1 Streptomyces sp. NPDC059477
GATGCTCTCTTCGCCGGCGGGCCCCCCCCCCCCCCCCCGCGGGTTTTTCCGCACCCCTCCCGCAACCCCCCGGGGGGGTTGTGCGGCCCCCCCCCCCCCCCCCCCACTTCGGCGGAGGGGCTGGGCACGCGCGCGGACCCCACCGGGACCACCGGGACCTGGGAAGCCGTCGTGGACGCCGCCACGCCTCCGACCGGCCCCCGGGACGCAGCTGCCCCCGCCCTTGCGATCGGGACCCCGGGAAGCGCGCACACCCCCGCCCCTCCAGCCGGAACCCAGGAGGGGTGTAGGTAGCCCCACCCCCAACCCGGGCCTCCTCCCCCGTGTCTCCCCCCGTCCGCTCGGCGAGACTGGCGGAATGGACAGCGGCGGCGGGAACGGTGGAGCGTGGGCGGGCGAGGCCCGAAGGGTCGGGACGGCGGGGGTACGGGCGCTGGCGCTCGCGCTGATGGGGCTGCCCGGGGCGCTGGTCTGCTTCGTGCTGAGCGTGGTGTCCCTCGCGCTGATCCCGATCGGGGTCGGGATCGTCACCACACCCTGGGTGCTGACCGGGGTCCGGGCGCTCGCGGGCACGCGGCGGGCGCTGGCCGCGCGCTGGGGCGGCGTGACGATCCCGGCGTCGTACCGGCCGCTGCCCGCCGGGGCCAATCCGTGGACCCGTACGTTCGGGATGCTCGGGGACCGGGCGACCTGGCGGGATCTGCGGTGGCTGGTGGTGGACATGACGGCCGGGTTCGTCCTCGGGGTGCTGGCGTTCGCCCTGGTTGTCTATCCGCTGGAGGGGTTCGTGCTGGCGGCCGGGCTGTGGACGGTCCTGCCCGACCCGTACTGGTACGGCTTCGTGCCGGTCAGCGGCCCGGTCTCGGCGTTCGCCGCCGCCGGACTCGGAGCCGTCCTGCTCGTCGTCGCCCGGTACGGCACCCCCCGGCTGCTGCGGGGGCACCTCCTGCTCAGCCGGGCGCTGCTCGCGCCCGGCGAGGGGGAGCTGGCGGAGCGGGTACGGGTGCTCACCGAGACCCGGCGGGACGCGGTGGACACCTCGGCCGCCGAACTGCGCCGCATCGAACGCGATCTGCACGACGGGGCACAGGCCCGGCTGGTGGCGATGGGCATGGACCTCGGCACGATCGAGGCGCTGATCGAGAAGGACCCGGCGAAGGCCAGGGAACTGCTCGGACAGGCCCGGCGGTCCTCCGCCGAGGCCCTCACCGAACTGCGCGACCTGGTCCGTGGCATCCATCCCCCGGTCCTGGCCGAACGGGGCCTGGGCGACGCCGTGCGGGCGCTGGCGCTGCGGCTGCCGGTGCCGTCCGAGGTGACCGTGGAGCTCGCGGGCCGGGCGGACGCGCCGGTGGAATCGGCGGCGTACTTCGCGGTCAGCGAGGTGCTCACCAACGCGGTCAAGCACGCCGGGGCCGACCGGATCTGGGTCGATCTGCACCACGCCGACGGATGTCTGCGGATCGTGGTCACCGACAACGGCCGGGGCGGCGCGGCGATCGGCGCGGGCTCCGGTCTGGCCGGGGTCGAGCGGCGACTCGGTACATTCGACGGCGTCCTGGCCGTCAGCTCCCCGGCGAGCGGTCCCACCATGGTGACCATGGAGATTCCGTGCGAGTTGTCCTAGCCGAAGATCTGTTCCTGCTGCGCGACGGACTGGTCCGGCTGCTCGAAGCCCATGACTTCGAGATCGCGGCGGCCGTGGAGAGCGGCCCCGAGCTGACCCGGGCGCTGGCCGAGCTGGCGCCGGACGTTGCGGTGGTGGACGTACGGCTGCCGCCCACGCACACCGACGAGGGGTTGCAGTGCGCGCTCGCGGCCCGCCGGGAGCGGCCGGGGCTGCCGGTGCTGGTGCTGTCGCAGCACGTGGAGCAGTTGTACGCGCGCGAGCTGCTCGCCGACGGCACGGGCGGGGTCGGCTATCTGCTGAAGGACCGGGTGTTCGACGCGGCCCAGTTCGTGGACGCGGTACGACGGGTGGCGAAGGGCGGTACGGCGATGGATCCACAGGTCATCCAGCAGTTGCTGAGCCGGCGCGCGGCGGGCGATCAGCCGCTGGCCCGGCTCACCCCGCGCGAGCGGGAGGTGCTGGAGCTGATGGCGCAGGGACGGTCCAACGCGGCGATCGCGGAGCGGCTGGTGGTGACGGAACGGGCCATCGCGAAACACACCTCCAACATCTTCGCCAAACTGGGCCTGGAGGTCTCGGACGACGACAACCGACGCGTCCTGGCGGTTCTCGCCTATCTGGACCGGGGCCGCTGAATCACTGGACCAGGGCCGCTGAATATCCGGACCGGGCCGCTGAATCCCGTTCCGCGAATCTCGCGGCAATTCCCGGGACGGCTGAACACCTCTGCGGCGCGCTCCGTACAAAGGGGCGCCGCTTCACTCCTGTCGGGCGCCTCGATGCGGCCCCGCAAGGAAGTCAGAGGAGTTCCATGGGACGCAACACACGAAAACGCCGTACGCCGCTGGCCACCAAGGCCATTGCCGCATCGGCGGCCCTAGCGCTCGGTGGGGGCGGGCTGATCTGGGCGAACTTCTACGCCTCGGCGCACGAGGACGGCAACGGCTGGCAGAACCGGACCAGGTCGGCGGGCGCCCAGGTGGCCACCATCGACTGCCCGGACGTCGGTCAGCAGTTGTCCGAGGTGCCGGACGGGGCCCGGGGGGAGGTGGACGGCGAGCTGGCCTCGATGGACCAGCAGATCACCGAGGCGTACCAGCGGCTGGCGAGCACGCGCGACGCGCAGGCGCAGGACGCCGGCTATGTGCAGAACGCCATCCTTCAGCCGCTCAAGGACAACCGGAAGGTGCTGATCGACCGGATCAAGCTGGAGATCGACCGGGCCGGCGGCAGCGCCTCGGACAGCCTGGACGATCTCGCCGGCTGCACCGGCACCCCCGCGGAACAGCCCCGGACCGACGACGGCCAGGGCAACGGGGGCAACGGGGGCAACGGCGAGAACGGTGACGGCGGCGGTCAGGAGCCGGGCAACGGGGGTCAGGGCGGCAACGGCCCGGTCGCCGCGGACTTCCAGGACATCACCACCGTCCAGCCGAACTCACGCGATCTGCCGGGCGGTCTCGCCGCGAACGGCCGGAGCGGTTCGAAGGGCACCTTCACCACCAAGTGCGGCACCAACGCGAACGACAACCACAACACCGACAATGTGATCGTGGCCCCGGGTGTCACCAACGGCGCCCACCATCTGCACGACTACGTCGGCAACCAGAACAACGACGCCTTCGCCAGCGACGACGTCCTCGCCAACGCCGGGACGACCTGCCAGAACCCGGGCGACCGCTCCTCGTACTTCTGGCCGGTGCTGCGTCTCCAGGACGGCACGCAGGACTTCGACCAGAACGCCGCCGGGGGTGGCACCGAGGGCAATGCGGGCCGGATCCTGGAGCCCCGGCAGGCCCAGCTGAAGTTCGTCGGCAACCGGACCGGGCCCGTGGTCGCGATGCCGCGGGCGCTGCGCATCATCACCGGTGACGCCAAGGCGTTCGTCAACGGCCTCGCCAACGCCAACACGGCCTGGACCTGCACCGGCTTCGAGGACCGGCAGCTGACCGACAAGTACCCGCTGTGCCCCGAGGGCAGTGACGTGGTGCGGCTGTCCAACTTCCAGAGCTGCTGGGACGGCCAGAACATCGACAGCGCCAACCACCGCACCCATGTGGCGTTCGTCCAGGCCGACGGCACCTGCGCCAATGGCTTCCAGGCGATCCCACAGCTCCAGGTGCGGCTGGTCTACGACGTGCCGGCGCCGACCATCGAGAACGGTGTGGTGCAGAATCCGTTCGCGGTGGACTCGTTCCCCGAGCAACTGCACAAACCGATCACCGACCACAATGATTTCATCAACTTCTTCTCCACCAAGACGATGAAGAAGATGGTCAACTGCATCAATTCGGGCAAGCGTTGCCAGTGACGTCATAGCGCTGGCAGTAAAAGGAACCCCGGCGGGGGTGGTTCAAAAAACCCCCGCTAGTCTAGAACGCAGATTGACGTGACACCAAACCCCCAAACCACCCCCCCCGCGAGCCACACCGCGCGCCCACAGCCACTCTCCCACGACACA
>NZ_JBHYUG010000102.1:8221-31255 GCF_042749375.1 Streptomyces sp. NPDC059477
CCAACACCAAAACTCTCAACAAACCACACACTGCCGCCCGCGGGTCGCCCTCACCTAGCCGCGGCTGCATTCACCCCCCCCGGGGGGGGGCAACCCCCCCCCCCCGGTCTCTGTCAGTGCGCCGAGTGGTCCGTCCCCTCCTCCAACTCCCCGCCCAGCGTGGTCCGCAGCGCCGCCATCACCTTCGTCTCCCCCACGGCCACCCACTTGCGGCCGACGAGATAGTGACCGCCGTAGTCCTTGGCCCCGTTGATCCACTCGCGCTGCCCGCGGTCCGTCGCGAAGGTGGCGAGGACGAACCTGCCGTCGCCGTTCTCGCAGATCGCCTGGCGGAGTTCATCGGCGTCGGTCTGGATGTCGGGCGCGCAGCGCACCTCGGCGGCCAGGTGCTCCAGGCTGCCGGTCGCCGTCGCCGGGACCGCCTCCTGACCAGCGTCGCCAGGGCCGCCGCACCCCGCGAGCACGATCACCGCCAGGCCACCGCCCAGGACGAGCATCGGTCGGGTCAGCCTCATCGGTTCCTCCGGGTCGGGCAGGGAGACAGTCGGGCCGGCAGACGCACATACCGCCCTTCGATACGGCTGCCGCACTCCGCGTGCTCAATCCCGGCACGGTCACCTTCCGCGCGGTGACCAACCGCCGTCCCGCTCGTTCTCACCGACGTGCAGTCACAGGATGTCGCCCCCCGCCCCGCGTCCGCCGGCTCCGGCGGTCCCGTCGTCGATGTCGAGCAGGCGGAGGCCGCGCTCGTCGAGCACTATCCGCGGCTGGTGCGGCTGGCCTATCTGGTGCTGCCGCCGAGTCCGAACCGGGGCCGCCGGGTGCTGAGCGCGCACGCGCTGGCCCAGCGGGCGCTGCCGCGCGGCCGGACCGCCGCGCCGGTGATCCCCGCCCAGTCGACCGGCGACCGCGACGGCGACCCGGGCTACGCGTACGTACGGCTGCGGGTGGTGCGCACCGCGCTGGAGGCGGGGCTGCCGCTGCGGCGCCGGGCGTGGCCGAAGCGGGCGCAACTGCCGCCGCTGCTGCCGCAGGTGTGGGGGCTGCGGATGTTCCCGCGCTCGGGCGGCGCCGATGAACTCGCCCTGGACCAGCGGCTGGCCGCGCTGTCCGCCCCCGCGCGTGCCGTGTACGCCCTGCGCGGGCTGGAACGGCTGGCCGACGACGACGTACGCGAAGTGCTCGCGGACGCCGGGGTCGAGGAGCCGGAGGCGGCGCTCGCCGAGGCGGACGGGGTGCCCGCGCAGTACGCACTGCTGGACTCCCCGGAGTTCGACCCCTGTGCGTTGCAGGTCCGGCCCACCGATCTGATGCGGCGCCGCCAGCATCTGAAGGCGGCCGTGGCGGCGGGCGCCGCGCTCCTGGTGTGCGGCGCGCTGCTGGGGCTGCCCGGCGACGGCTGGGGCCCGGACGGCGCCGCCGCCCCCGCGTACGCGCAGAACCCGGCCGCGCAGGCGGCGCTGGACCCGGCCCGGCTGGTGAAGGTCTCCCCCGCCGCCTGGAAGTCCGCCACCCGCACCGACTTCACCGTCTGGCCCGCGCGCGGCGAACTCACCGGCGACTCCGATCTGCTGCGCCGCGCCCTCGCGGTCTGGGCCCGCCCCGGCGAGTCCGTGCAGGTCTCGGCCACTCCCGGCACGGCGACCGGCGGCCCCGCGGGCCCGCCCCAGCTGCTGTACGCGGGCGTGGTCGACAACGCGCGTGTGGTGGTCCTGTACGACGGTCTGCGCCTCGCCCGGTACGCCGAGCCGAAGGACGGACAGGCCGGGGCCGCGCTGGACCTCGCGCGGCTCGACGGCGCGACGGCCACCGAGGCCACCGCCGTGGTGCTCAACCGGACCGACGGCAACGTCCGCTATCTGACCGCCCCCTGGGTGACCGCCGCGGCCGAGCTGGACCTGGTCAGGCCCGGCTCCGGCGCGATGGCGCTGACGGTGACCGACGGCATCACCTCGCCGATGTCCAGCCCGGCCACCCGGACCGGCGACTGCACCTCCTGGAACGTACTGAAACTGACCACCGCCGACGGCACCCGGATCGCCTCCGACCTCGGTGAGCTGGTCCCGGCCCGGCTCACCACCGGGCACCCCGGCGAGGCCCATGACGCGTCGGGCGCGGAGGCGCTGCGCACCTGGTCGCCGTACGCCTGTTCGATGGCGGCGGTGCAGGGGCAGGGCGTGCGGACGGTGAACGCCTGGAGCTTCGCCGAGCAGCAATTGCCCGAGTCGGGTGGCACGGCGAGCTGGGTGTGCACGCGTGCGGAGACCTGGCGGGGCGGCGGCGAGCGGGTGCTGGCGCAGTTCCACACGCCGGGCGGGGCGTACGGGGCGGTCGCGGCGAAGGGGGAGAACGTCCCGGCGTGCGGGGCGCGCGATCCGCAGGTGCTGGCCGGGGTGCTGTGGAAGTCCGGGGCCGGGTCCTGGTATCTGCTCGCGGCGGGCGGCCGGGACACCGCGTCGATCGCCACCACGGGCGGTGTCGAGGCGTCAGCCGAGGGCAATCTGCTGTCCGTGCGCACCGAACAGGGCGCGCAGGCAGGGCTGGAGGGGACGCTGGAGGACGGGCGGACCATCGAGGCGCTGCACTAGCGGGTGACAGCGGCCGTTACCCTTCGGCCAGGCTGCGCTTGAGGGGTTCCCCCGGCCCTTTACCGATCAGTACATTGACATCATGTCCAACAAGCCGGTCCGGGGGCCCGCGCCGGTCCCCTCCGAGCGCACCGCGCTCATGGCGCGGAACGTGTCGTTCTCCTGGGAGGACACCCCGCTGCACTGGGTGCCCGGGGACCCCTTCGCGTCGCACACCATCAATGTGCTGCATCTGCTGCTGCCGGCCGGTGAACGCTGGTTCGTCCATGTCTACAAGCAGGTGCTGCCGTACATCCGGGACGAGCGGCTGCGCGCGGACGTCATCGGGTTCATCGGGCAGGAGGCGACGCACTCGCGGGCGCACGACGAGGTGCTGCCGCGGCTGAGGGAACTGGGGCTGGACCCGACGCCGTACACCGCGCGGATCGACTGGTTCTTCGAGAAGCTGCTCGGTGACCGCAGGCTGCCGCCGGGGCGGGCGCGGCGCTGGTGGCTGAAGGAGCGGGTGGCGCTGATCGCGGCGATCGAGCACTACACGGCGTTCCTCGGCGACTGGGTGCTCAACGCCGGGGAGCTGGACCGGCGGGGCGCCGATCCGACGATGCTGGATCTGCTGCGCTGGCACGGCGCCGAGGAGGTCGAGCACCGGTCGGTGGCGTTCGACCTGTTCCTGCATGTCGACGGCGGCTACGGACGCCGGGTGCGCACCTGGGCGGTGGCGTTCACGGTGCTGGTGTTCCTGTGGCAGCGCGGGGCGCGCTTCTTCATGGCGAACGATCCGGCGCTGAGCGACGGCCGGGCGAGCTTCTGGGACTTCTACACGCGCGGGCGGCGCGGAGTGCTGCCGTCGACGGGCGCGTTGGTCCGCTCGATCCCGCGCTATCTGAACCGCGCCTACCACCCCTCGCAGGAGGGCTCGACCGCGCAGGCCGTGGCCTATCTGGCCGTCTCACCGGCGGCGCTGGCCGCCGCCGCTGCCTCTGTCTCTCCCGCCTCTGCCGCTGGCGGGCGGGAGGCCGGGTGATGCCGGGGCCGCGGACGGTGGTGGTGGTCGCGGGCGCGGCGGTGCTGGCCCGGCGGGCGCTGCGGCGCCGGATCGCGGACTCGCCGCTGTGGCCGCTGCCCGCGCTGGCGAAGCCGACCTCGGGGCGGCCCCGTTCCCGGGCGCTGCGGCTGCTGCTGACCGCGCGCGAGCCGATCGCCGACGGGGTGGTCCGGCTGCGCTTCGAGGGGCATGATCTGCCGCGCTGGGAGCCGGGGGCGCATCTGGACCTGGTTCTGCCGTCGGGGCTGGTCCGGCAGTACTCGCTGTGCGGGGACCCGGCGGACACCTCGTCGTACTCGGTGGCGGTCCGGCTGGTGGCGGACGGGCGGGGTGGCTCGCGGGAGGTGCACGAGCGGCTGGCCGAGGGGACGCGGCTTCAGGTGCGCGGGCCGCGCAACCGTTTCCCGCTGGTCTCCGGGGCGGGGTCGTACGTCTTCGTCGCGGGAGGTATCGGGATCGCGCCGCTGCTGCCGATGGTGCGGGCGCTGCCTGCGGGGGCCGAGTGGCGGTTGCTGTACTGCGGGCGGTCGCGGGCGTCGATGCCGTTTCTCGATGAGCTGGCCGGGCTGGGGCGGGGGCGGGTGACGGTGGTGGCCGGGCGGCCGGATCTGGACGGGCTTCGCGCGCGGGTGCCCGAGGGGGCGGCCGTGTACTGCTGTGGGCCCGAGGGGCTCATGGCGGCGGTTCGGGAGCGGTTCCCGGGGGTGCGGCTCGAACGGTTCGCGCCACGGGGCCCGGCCGGGGAGGGCGCCGCCTTCGAGGTCGAACTGCGGCGCAGCGGGCGGACGGTGGGCGTACCGGCCGGGACGTCGGCGCTGGCGGCGATCCGTGCCGAGCTGCCGGACACCCCGTACTCGTGCGGGCAGGGGTTCTGCGGGACCTGCCAACAGCGGGTGCTGGAGGGCGAGGTGGATCACCGTGACGAACTGCTCGGCGACGGGGAGCGGGGCGACTCGATGCTGATCTGTGTGTCCCGGGCACGTGGGGAGCGGCTGGTGCTGGACCTGTGAGCCGGCGAGGGTGCCGAGGGCGGAGGGCGGCGGTCCGCCCTGCCGCTCCGGCGTTGCTCCCGTCCCTACGCGGCTGGAACCGATCGGTAAGGTGTTCGTAAACCGATCGGTAAGGTGTGCGCATGTCTACCGGGGTTCGCCGCAGGATGGGTGTCGAGGAGCGGCGTCAGCAGTTGATCGGCGTCGCGCTCGAACTGTTCAGCCGCCGCTCGCCCGACGAGGTCTCGATCGACGAGATAGCGTCGGCGGCCGGTATATCCCGGCCGCTGGTCTACCACTACTTCCCCGGCAAACTCAGCCTGTACGAGGCCGCGTTGAAGCGGGCCTCCGACGATCTGGCGGACCGGTTCATCGAGCCGCGCGAGGGCCCGCTGGGCGCGCGGCTGCTGCGGGTGATGGGCCGCTATTTCGACTTCGTGGACGATCACGGCCCCGGTTTCGCGGCCCTGATGCGCGGCGGCCCCGCGGTGGGCTCCTCGACCACCAACGCGCTCGTCGACTCCGTACGGCAGGCCGCGTACGAGCAGATCGTGTCCCATCTCGGGGTCAGTGATCCGCCCGCGCGGCTGGAACTGGTCGTGCGTTCCTGGGTGTCGCTGGCCGAGTCGACCGCCCTGCTCTGGCTGGACGGGCGGCGCGTTCCGCGCGAGGAGCTGGAGATCCAGCTCGTCCATGACTTCGCGGCGCTGGCGGCGATCAGCGCGGCCTATGACGCGGCGAGGGCCGCGCTGATGCGCCGCGCGCTGAAGGGCGAGCCGGCCGACGGCCCGTTCACCGACCTGGTGACCCGGCTGATCGCGCTCGCGTCCTAGCCGGACGGGCCCGATCGGTGGACCCAGTGCCGGGCGCGCCGGGTCATTCGGTGAGGAGGGCGCCGTCGAGTACGCCGGCCGGCCGGACGCCGGTCGCGGCGAGCGCGGCGCCGTTGGCGGTGCGCTGGGCGGCGACGATCTGGCCGCGCAGGGCCTCGTCGACCCGGTCGCGGTCACGGGGGTCGACGGACCAGGCGGCGTGGTCCTTGAGGTCGGGGAACGCGGCCTTCTGGGCGTCGGTGAGGGTGGTCCTCGACAGCCGCAGCACCCGGATGTCCGTACCGGTCAGGACGCCCTTGTCGGCCTTGATGGAGCCGGTGAGGGAGGTGAGGAGCTGGGTGGCGGCGGCAGTCCGGGAGGCGTTCCAGACGACCGTGTCGCGGTCGATCCAGGTGGCGTCGGAGGTGGTGAGGTCGAGCGCGGCGGCGGCACCGGCGGGCTGTGGCAGGAGGTGGTTCTCCTGGCCGCTCAACAGCCACGCCTCATGGCCACTGGCCTGGAGGTCGAGTGACCGATCGGTGGGGAGATCCTTCTCGTCGCCCTTGTGGATGATGTAGCTGAGGCTGGTGGCACCCTCGGCGAGCGGTACCTCGTAGACCGCGCCGTAGGAGTCGATCCTGGCGGGCGTCAGGGGGTTGGACCAGTCGGTGGGCCGGGCGGCGCCGGTCCAGACGTGCAGGCCCCAGCCGTCGTAGTCGCCGTCGGCCCGGTGGTAGTTCAGGACGGCCTTGGACTGGTCCTGCGGCGGGTAGGCGGGCCGTTCGGTACGGACGTCGGGCTTGCCCTGCTCGATCCAGATCTCGCCGCTCCGGGTGACGTCGATGGACCGGTCGACGGAGACGTCCTTGTTGCCGTCCTTGTCGATGACCAGGAAGCTGACGTCGGTGGCGCCGGGCTTGAGCCTGACGTGGGCGAAGGCGCCGTACGCGTCCCGGCCGATGAAGGGGTGGCTGTCCGGCCAGGTGGTGGACTCGCCGTCGGCGAGGTCGCCCCAGGCGTGGACGCCCCAGTCGTCGTAGTTCCCGTCGGGCCGGTTGTAGTGGACGATCGCGTACTCGCGGGAGGTGGCGACCGGGGGCTCGGTGACGGGTGGGGTGCCGGTGGTGGAGGCGGCGGTGGCGCTCGCGGTGCGTCCGGAGGCGTTGACCACGACGGCCTTGTAGCGCAGGGCGGTGCCGGGGGGTGTGTCCTCGTCGATGGTGTGGGTGACCTGGTAGGGGGCGTGGTCGGCGGAACCGAGGGTCTGCCACGTGCCGTTGCCTGTCCGGGCGGCGAAGACGACCCGGTTGACGCCGCCGGCCGGGACATCGGCGGTCAGTTCGACGGTGCCGGTGGCGCCGGGGGCGGGGGCGTCGAGGGTGAGGGAGGGCTTGGCGGCGGGGGCGGCGGGCTTGGCGCTCGCCTTGAGGACGATCGCCGAGCCCGCCGGGACGGTGAGGGTGAGCCGGCCGTCGGCGGCGGAACGGGCGATGGCCCGGGTGCCGTACAGACCCCGGTAGGTCATGTTCGCCGACCCGGCGGGGAAGGTGGCCGTCTGCGGCTGCTCGGCGTTGTTGAAGGCGACGAGGTATTCGGTGCCGGTCTTGGGGTCCGTGCGGGAGACGGCGTAGACGCCGGGTCCGTCAGCGGCGTAGCGCTCGGTCTGGATGCCGTCGGCGAGGGCCGGGTGGGCCTTGCGGAGCGCGGCGAGTTGGCTGATCTGGCGGTAGAGGGGGGCCTTGGTGTCGTAGGCGTCGGTGGCGTGGGTGCGGTCGGTGCCGAGGAGGTCGTCGTCGAGGTAGTCGGGGACCTGGGAGGCGAACATGGTCTGGCGGGCGTCCTTGTCGCCGCCGGGGCCGGTGAAGCCCTGTTCGTCGCCGTAGTAGATGACCGGGTTGCCGCGGTTGAGGAACATCAGCTCATTGGCCAGCTCGGCCTTCCGAAGGAGTTCGGCGTCGGTGTCGTCCGGGGCATCCTGCTGGAGGAAGGTCCCGATGCGGCCCATGTCGTGGTTGCCGAGGAAGGTGACCTGTTCGTACGCGTTGGCGGTGCCGGTCGTGTACTTGTAGTCGTCGCCGAAGACCTGACTCAGCTGCTGGGCGCTGCCGCCCTGGGAGGCGTAGGCGCGGGCCGCTTCCTGGAAGGGGAAGTCGAGGGTGGAGTCGAGCTTGCCCTCGGTGACGTAGGGGGCGGTGATGTCGGTGTCGGCGGAGTAGACCTCGCCGAACATGAAGAAGTCGTCGCGGCCCTGCTTGGCGGCGTAGGAGTCCAGGGCGGTGGCCCACTGGGTCCAGAACTCGATGTTGACGTGCTTGACGGTGTCGACGCGGAAGCCGTCGATGTCGAAGTCCTTGACCCAGCGCTGGTAGATCTTCTCCATGCCCTCGACGACCTCGGGACGCTCGGTCCACAGGTCGTCCAGGCCGAAGAAGTCGCCGTAGGTCTCGGACTCACCGGCCCAGGTGGAGTCGCCGCGGTTGTGGTACAGGGTGGGGTCGTTGAGCCAGGAGGGGACTTTTACGTCGGTCTTGGCGGCGGGGACGACGGGGGTGCGGGGGAAGGAGTCCTCGTCGACCTCGGGGAAGTCCGCGTCCCCGTCGGCGTGGTCGGCGTCGTCGAAGGGTTCGCCGTCCTCGGTCAGATAGGGGAAGGCTCCCTTGGAGAGATAGCTGTAGGACTGCTCCTCGTAGTCGACGACGTCTGCCGTGTGGTTGGTGATGACGTCGAAGAAGACCTTCATGCCCTTGTCGTGGGCCTTGTCGATGAGGTTTTCGAGGTCCTTGTTGGTGCCGAAGTGCGGGTCGACCTGGGTGAAGTCGGTGATCCAGTAACCGTGGTATCCGGCCGAGGCGTCGGTTCCGGTGCCCTGCACGGGCTGGTTCCTGAAGATGGGGGCCATCCAGATGGCGGTGGTGCCCAGGCCCTTGATGTAGTCGAGCTTCCGGGTGAGGCCCTTGAGGTCGCCGCCCTGGTAGAAGCCCTTGTCGGTGGGGTCGTAGCCGGTGTCGAGGCGGGTACCGGTCAGGCCGCCGAGGTCGTTGGCCGTATCGCCGTTGGCGAACCGGTCCGGCAGTACGAAGTAGAACTGCTCGCGGGTGAGATCGTGCCGGGCGGGCTCGGCGGCGAGCTTCTTGTCGGACGGCGGCGGAGGCGGGCTCGCGGCCCGCGCGGCCAGCGGCTGGACCAAGGTCGCGGTGAGCGCGGCGACGGCGACGGCCGCGATCCGTCTGCCCTGGGCGGTGCGGGGCGCGCGGGGCGCCGGCCATCTCGGTATCACGGGCGTGAACTCCTTGCGCTTCCTGACGATGCCTGGCGATTCCTGCGGCTACGGCTGCTCGGGCCGGACCGCGCGACGCGGCGCGGCTGCCTTGCCGGGTGTGGGCGTGACCGTATCGCCGGGGAAAGGGTTGCAGCAAGAGCGCTGCAAGAAGTAGCAAGCTCTTTCAGCAGCGGGGTGAGATGAGGTGGGGCCGCTTGTCACGCCGACCGCGCGGCTCACTGCCGCTGCACGCGGGGGTCGGGCACGGGGCGGGTGGACCGGCTCCGGTCCTGGACCGCCTCTCTTGCCTCGCGACTCCCGCACAGATGGCACCGCTGCCTGTTGAGGCGGGTGAGGCGGCCCTTGGCGTTGTACACGTAGTCGTCACTGACCGAGCCGGTGCAGGCGGGGGTGGCGCAGGGGGCGACGCCGGAGAGGATCTCTCTGTGCCGGGAGTGAATGGTGTTGTAGTTGCATTCCAGGCAGGGGAAAGGGTGAATTCCCTCGCTGTTGACGAGATACGCGACCGCGTCTGGGTGATGGCAGTCGGGGCAGATCGCGGCCACGCTTCTCGCATCCCCTCGGTGGGACTTGCTTGGCTTACCGGGCTTACCGGGCTCACCGGTGATGCGATGACCAACGACCGACCATCTGCTTCGTGACAGCCGGAGGGGGTTGCGCGGGGGCGCGAGGCTCTGGATTGCCTCGCGCTCAACCCCTCTGCGTCCCTATTCCGCACGTCTTCGCGAATCCACCGTGAAATCCGTCCGGCGCACTTGGCGCAGGCGAACATCTGGGCGTCGCCGAAGTCGGAGGACGCGACGCCGGTGAGCGCTCCTGGAATCCGGGCGCGGCCACAACCGAACCAGCACCGGTCAATGACGCGCAGCGGCTCTTCTCCGCGTAGGGCACGGATCAGGTCCTCGCGCGTGGTGACCTTGGGCGGCGGTACCCGAACGCCCCTCAGCCCTACCCACACACGTTTCCCGCCCCTGAGCGGCTCGCACCCCCAGGCGACGGACAGTTCGGCGATGAGCTGAATGCCGCGACCTGTGCCGCTCCCCCAGTCCGGCTGCCGCAGCCGGGGGAGGCGTAGGGATCTGTCGGCGCAGGCCACGAGGATCTCGGCGCCGTTGACGGTCACGGTGAGCACGCAACGGCCGCCTGCGTGCCGGATGACGTTCGCGAGTAACTCCGAGACGACCAGTTCGGCGTCGTCAGCGTCGTAGCCCCAACCGGTGATCCGCTGGCGGACATCACGGCGGATGCCTGTGACGGTTTGGGGGGTGAGGGACGTGAGACTCCAGCGGGCGTTGGGGGGCGTCTCGACCGTTCCCGTGTGCATCCGACCTCCTTGACGGCAGGGCACCCGCCAACGCGAACACCTGTGCCACACAACTGAGTTGGACCTTGCACCAAGTCCTTCTCCAACAGAGTGCACGACCATGAGGTGCATGGACGATGCCGGGACCGCGATCGACGGCGACAAGACAAAGATCTCCCGCATAGAGAACGGGCGTCAGGGCATCCGGCCGCTGGAGATCAAGGAGCTGTGCAAGCTCTACTCGGTGACGGACGAGCGGGTGGTCACCGCGTTGCTCACGGCGAGGGAGAGCAGGAAGAAGAGCTGGTGGCAGCAGTACAGCGACGTCCTCAGCCCGGACTTCCAGCAGCGCCTCGCCCTGGAGACGGACGCCGTACGGATCTACGCGTTCCACACCATGGTGATACCGGGGCTCCTACAGACGAGGGAGTACGCCGAGGCGGTCATCCGCGGTTCCGGCCGCCATACTCCCGACCTGGAGATTGAAACCAGCGTCAACTTCCGTATGGAGCGGCAGGCCATTTTCGACCGCCCCGACGCACCTCAGTACGTCTGCGTGCTCGATGAAGCCGTACTTCACCGTGAGGTCGGCAGTCCTCGGGTCATGTGCAAGCAACTGCGACACCTGGTTGAGGCAGCCGACCGGCCGGGAGTGGGCGTGCAGATCGTCCCCCACTCGCAGGGCACCTACGCCGGTTTCGAAGGACCATTCACGATCTACAGCTATCCCGATCCGATGGAGCTGGATGTAGTGGGACTTGAATACCTCGAAGGAGCGATCTACTTGGAGGAAGGCAGCCCTGTTGAGACTTACCGAAGGTCCTTTGACCACATCCGGGCTGCCGCTCTATCGTCACGACAGTCCACGGAGCTGATCTCCAGGATCTGGAGAGCCAGGCCACCTTGGACGGTCTGATCGCCGTCGGCGACTCCAAGGACCGGGGGGTCGGCGCGTTCGCCTTCCCGCCTGACGCCTGGGGGATCTTCATAGAAGGCGTCAAGAACGACCTCGTCCAAGGGCTTGCACGAGGCCAAGACACCTCCAGCCGCAGCAACCGAACAGCATTTTGAAGACCGCCTACTACTACCTGTAGCGCGGCGGCGTCATCCCATGCGGTAGCTCACGACCACCGGCCGGGGATCACCCATTGTTGTCAGTCGGCCTCACCCAGCCCACCGTGGTGTGGAGGAGAGACCTTGAGGGCAGGTAGCCCAGCATGGCCGACCTGATCACGAAGTGGGCGACGCAAGTAGCGGAAACCGAGCTCAGCAGTGAGCTTCCACGGAGATGGGCGCACACAAAAGGTGTGGCCCAGCGTGCGGCTGACGTGCAGCGACTACTCGGCATGAGCGGCAACCTTCTGCTCGCTGCCGCCACGCTCCACGACATCGGGTACGCGCCACGGCTGGCCGTGACAGGGTTCCATCCGCTGGACGGAGCCCGGTTCCTTCGTGACGAGCATGGGGCGGACAAACAGCTGGTGCGGTTGGTCGCGAACCACTCGTTCGCGCTTCTGGAAGCCGAGGAGAGGGGGGTGCGGGAGGTGCTGGCGAGCGAATTCCCCTTGCTGGAGGAGCCGCTGCTGGTGGACGCGCTCGTGTACTGCGACATGACGACCACGCTCGATGGAGGCCGGACCACCGCTGAGGAGCGTGTCGCGGAGATCCGTGGTCGTTACGGGGATGACAGCGTGGTCGGGCGGTTCATGCGTCGGGCGGCGCCGGAGATCTTCGCTGCCGTGGGGCGGGTGAAGGCCGTCCTGGCGGCTCAGCCCAGGTAGGGGTAGGTACCGGCGAGGTAGTCCCCGATCTGCTGGCGCATGCTCGGGTGGATGTCGTACTGATCCAGGTCGGCCGGCTCGACGAAGCGGACGCCGTCGGCCTCCTCGTTGATCGTGGGCTCGCCGCCGACGGGACGGCCGATGTAGGTGTTCTCGTATTGCTGCCGAATCTCGCCGTCGGTGTACGCCACGATGTGGCGCGGGTTTGTGTAGACGCCGAGGAAGCCGATGACCTCGGCGACGATCCCGGTCTCCTCCAGGCACTCGCGTACCGCGCACTCGGCCGCGGTCTCGCCGATGTCCTGGGCTCCGCCGGGGAGTGCCCACTGTCCGGTGTCGCGGCGGCGCTGGAGGAGGAGGGCGCCGGTCTCGTCGACGACGAGCAGGTTGCTGGCCGGGATGAGGGTGTTCGCCTTCGGGGCGGTGGGGTCGTTGTAGTACTCAGTCCTGCCCATGGTCGGCGGTCCTCTCCTGGTCGGGTACCCATGGCCGGGCGGCAGCCCAAACGGCGTCGAAGCTCTGAGCGTAGTTGTCGAACCATCCTGCGCCGACTGCCCTCTTGAGGTGGAGCAGGGGGTTGGCACTGGCCGGTTGTCCCCAGATGTGAGGATTCACAAGCAGGTTGTCGTCGTAGCGGAACATGGACGTATAGAGCGTGGTGTCGTGGAGCCGTACTGCGCACCCTGCCTCGCCCAGCAACGGGCGGTAGTACGTCAGTGAGGCGCGGATCTTGGCGGCGAGGGTGTCACCGATACCCTCCTCGCGGCCCCGGATGGCGACTGCCTGCCCGTCCGGGTCGCCGAAGCATAGGCGCACGCGCACTCCCTCGGCAGCGCGTTCGGAGAGCATCTTGGCGACGTGAGGGTTGGACTGGGCGAAGAAGGTGCCGGAGAAGACGAGGACTCCGATCTCGTGCCGAGCCTCTCGCAGCAGCGCAAGCCAGTCGTCTCGGGGCACGCTGGCCCTGTTCTGGTAGGTGCCGACCAGCTCGATGCCTAACACGTCCCGCGGCCGGCCGGGGCGCTTGGACGGCTCGGGCCAGAGGAAGGTCTCCTCCACGCGCAAGTGTCGCGCGACGCGGAAGCGGTGCCGGGCATGGGGAATCCGCCCACCCAGCCACCGGCTCACCGTTTTGGGATCTACCTCGCAGACCTCGGCAAGCGAGTCGGGCGAGACACCGCGTTGGCCGAGCACAGTGCGCAGTCGGTCGTTCACAGCAACTATCGAATCGGTGCACCGCGTAATCACGCAAGGACGTTTTGGGACGCGGACGCTGAAGAGGAATCCCGCCGAGTGCCTACTCTGGCGGCATGGAGCTCTTCGTCCTGTGGGACATCGACCACACGCTCATCGAGAACGCGGGGGTGAGCAAGGAGATCTACGCCGCTGCCTTCTCCGCCCTCTCGGGACGCGAGCCGACGGAGCCGGCGCGTACTGAGGGGCGTACGGATCGACTGATCATGAGCGACATGTTCGTCCGCGAAGGGCTTCCCGTACCCGACTGGCACTTTTGTCGCGACCGCGCTCGCCCTGGCGGGAGAAGCGCATCAGGATGAGCTGGGCAGGCGCGGGACCGCCCTGCCCGGTGTCCATGAGGCGTTGAAGGCCGCTTCCGCTCAGAGCGGTTGGGTCTCCTCCGTCCTTACCGGGAACATCGCCGCCAACGCCCGTGTGAAGCTTGCCGCGTTCGGCCTCGACTTCCTGCTGGACCTGCCGGTGGGCGCCTACGGAGCGGACGCCGAGCTCCGTCCTCATCTGGTCGCTGTCGCCCGCGAGCGCGCGCTGCGGCTTCGCGGTGTCCCTTCTGACGTCCCCACCGTCCTCGTCGGGGACACCCCTCGTGATGTGGAAGCAGCTCTCACCACGGGCTCCCAGATCCTCGCCGTCGCCTCCGGCATCCATGCTCCGCAGGAACTGACCGCCGCCGGCGCAGCCGAAGTCCTGCCCGACCTGTCGGATACGAAGCGTCTCCTCGGCATCCTGGAGTCCTTCGCACGACACTGAAAACGTCCCTGGACGTCCTCGGTCCGTCCCTGAACGCGGTGCCGAGGTCCCCGGGCAGAAAGCCAAGATCAGGCTCCCAACAGGCAGTCAGCCGAAGGAGTCGATGTGATCGGGGAAGTCACCGGGATCAGGAAGATCCGAATGCTGTACCTACAACTGCTCTACCGCTGCAACTTCACGTGCTTGCACTGCTTCCACGGCAAGCGGCTCCAGTACGCCGACGCCTTCACCGCCGAAGAGGCCACGAGCCTCCTCACCCTGATGCGGGACGAGTACGGCACGGAGGCCGTCACACTTCTCGGCGGAGAGCCGTTCGTCCACCGGGACCTCGCGCGGCTCGTCCGCCACGCCAAGGAGGAGCTGGGTCAGCGCGTCGAGATCTGCACCAACGGGTACCGGGTCGAACGCCGCCTGATCGAGATCGCCCCGCACCTGGACCTGCTCAGAGTCTCGCTGGAGGGCATCAGGTCGACCCACGATGGAATCCGCAGGCAGGGCAGCTACCGGAGCGCCCTGAACTCGCTCAGTCTGGCGCGTGACCTCGGCGTATCGACGGGCGCGACCATGACCATCACCTCACGGAACATCGACGAGGTCCTCCCCCTCGCCAGCATCTTGGCGCAGCTCGGGGTCCGGCAACTCAAGCTCCACCACCTGCGGGTGGTCGGCAACGCCGCCGACCACCCCGAACTGCTGGTCACCACCCCCTCCGCGTACGGCCGGCTCCGCGAAGAGCTCGCGTCGGCTGATCTGCCCTTGGAGGTGATCGTCGACGAGGACCTCTCCGAGCAGGGCGCCCCGCAGGTGTGCTCGCCGTCCGGCGGCCCTCGCGAGATCGACCGCATCGAGGCCGACCCGCGCGGTGCGCTGACCATGTCCTGCAAGGCCGTGGGCAAGGACTCGCACGCCTTCTGGTACGAGAAGGCGGCCGGACGCATCGTCCACAAGCCCTCGGAAGCCGACGAACTCACCCTCGCGGTCCCGGACGTGGTGTACACCCGTGCCTGATCACCCGCGCTTCGAAAGCCTGGAGGGACTACGCGGCACCGGTAAGTCCACCATGGCGCCGATGCTCGCCGCCGCCCGACAGGCCGTCCTTGTCGCGACCGTCCCATCCCTATACCAGCCGCTCAGACACGCGGTGGATGAGCGGACAAACGTCGAGGCGCGGATGTGCCTCTACCTTTCCGCGCTGTTCACCGCGGCCGAGGAGATCCAGCACCATCTCGACGCCGGCGCCTCGGTCGTCGTCGAAAGCTACTTCGCCCGGTGCCTCGCCACCCACCGGGCCCTGGGTGCCCGGCTCGGTGTCACCCTGCCGAACCTGCTGCCGACACCCGTCACGTACCACCTGGTCTGCGACGACGTCGAAAGACAGCACCGCCTCGCCGGACGGAACAAGCCGGGGTCGCGATGGGACGCGCTGATCGAGACCGCTACGGACCGGGTGACGGACGCCTACGCCGCATTCCCGATGCATCACGTCGACACGACGGGGCGCAGTCCCGACGAGGTCCTACGCGTGATCATGGATACCGATACGCAAGGAGCGCACCCCCATGCAGACACAGAGCCTGTGGGAGCACACCCTCACCTTCTTCCCGCAGTTCCTCGCTGCGTTGCGGGAACGCGTCGCCCCTGACGCCACGGTCGCGGTAGTCGGCGCGAGCGACGGCAAGTTTGTCCTGCCCCTCGCCGCCGCCGGGTACCACGTCGTCGCCGTCGAACGCGATGCGGTCGCCCTCCACGGCGGCGACGTCCATCTCCCGGGTGACAGTCAGGCGCACGCGCTGGGCCTGATCGACCGGCTGAAGCTCGAAGGACTCCACGAGCACGTAGAAGTCGTGGAGGACGACTTCCTCGAAGGCGACCCCCTGGGCCTGCAGTGCGAGGCGGTCTGGACGAGCTGCTCGTGGCACTACAGTGCCAACCACCATCGCCCGCTCTTCGAGTTCGTCGACCGCATGCAGCGCCTGGTCCGCCCGGGCGGTGTGTTCGGCGCGGAGTTCATGATGCCCGTCGAAAGACGCCACCACATGACCGCGCACTACACCTCTCCCGAGCGCCTGCTCCCTCACTTCCTCAGTGGCTGGGAAGTCCTGCTCGCCCTGCGCACGAACGAGTTCACGGAACGGGGCCACGTCGGCCGGCCGAACGACCACACCCACCGCATGGGCCTGCTCATGGCAGCCCGAACGTCCACCGTCGCCGACCACTTCTGAGAGAAGGACACATGAAGCACGAGTACGAGGCGAAGTTCCTGGCCGTCAACGCCGCCGGCCTCCAGGCGAAGCTGACCGCCCTCGGCGCCGTCCGGGCGTTCCCCCGCACGCTCCTCACCCGCAAGATCTTCGAGAACGACTCCCTGGACGGCGGGGCCTGGATTCGGCTGCGTGACGAGGGCAACCGCTCGACGCTCACGCTCAAGCAGGTCACCGACGCCACGAAGATCGACGGCACTCAGGAGATCGAGACCGAGGTCACCGACCTGCACGCCATGGCCGACATCCTGCTCCGGGTCGGCCTCACCGAGGTGCGCTACCAGGAGAACTACCGCGAGGAGTGGCGCTTGGGCGAGGTCGCGTTCGACTTCGACACCTGGCCCGACCTGCCCACCTTCCTGGAGATCGAAGGACCCGACGAGGCGTCGGTCCGGCAGGCCGCCGCGCTGCTGGACCTCGACTACTCCGAGGCCCAGTTCGGCAGCGTCGACGAGATCTACAAGCGTGAGTCCGGCCGTGACATCCTCGCCGAACCCACCCTCCTGTTCTCCGACGCTGAGAAGTTCGCAAGATAGTCTCCGACGCGATCAAAGGAAACTACGCATGATGACGCAGAGCGGCCTCAGCACGGCTGCGTTCAGGAAGAGCACTCATTTCAGTGGCGGCAACAACTGCGCAGAGGTTGCGGGCCCCCCGGCCGACGGCTTGCAGAAGAGCAGCTACGGCGAGGGCGGGAACGCACAGTGCGTAGAGGCCCTCCCCCTGACCGCCAAGTCGACCGCCGTCCGTGACAGCAAGGCCCCCGAGCACCTTCGTCTTTCCGGGCACCGCCTGGGCCGTCATCGACGGCATCGAGAACGACCTCGTCCGACCTGAGGCTCGGAGAGGGGCTCCCCGTCCCCACCACCCCATTACCGTGTCCGAATGCACCAGAACGCCCCCACCTCCGACGCACCGGACACCGCCCGCGGAGCAGTCGCCGTCATCGCCAACCGCCAGGGTGAACTCCTCCTCCACCTCCGCGACGATCTGCCCGGCGTCATCACCTGGCCGAACCACTGGTCCGTCCTAGGCGGTGGCTGCGACCCCGGCGAGGACCCGGCCGCCGCGATCGTCCGCGAGTTGCACGAGGAAGCGGGACTTGACGTCGGGCGTCTGACCGAGTTGTTCGAGATGCGTGACGAACACGGCTCGGGCCAGCTGATCACCTTCTTCGCCGCCCACTGGGACGGCGACGCGGCCCGGCTGCCGCTCGCGGAGGGCGTCAGGCTCCAGTTCTTCGCCCCCGAACAACTCGGCGCCCTCACGATCCCCCCGTTCATCCGCACCGGGATCCACCGCTATCTGGCCGACCGGCCCGTCCGCTGACGCCCGCCGGCCCGGCTCACCGCAGGTCCAGCCGCACAAGCACCCTCCGATGCCCCGACAGCACCGACGTCGTGTCCGCCGCAAACACAAACCCCGCCCGCTCGAAGTTCTTGCGCAGGCCCGGGTAGGCCATCGTGAGGTCGACCCTCGCGTCGCCGTTGTCCAGGGGGTATGCCTCGATCGCGGGGGCGCCTCGATCGCGGGCGAAGGCGATCGCGCCGGTGATGAGGTGGTGGGAGATGCCCTGTTTGCGGTGGCCGGGGCGGACGCGGAGGCACCACAGGGACCAGACCGGGAGGTCGTCCACGTGGGGGATCTTGCGGTTGCGGGCGAAGGCGGTGGCCGTGCGCGGGGCCACCGCCGCCCAGCCGACGGGTTCGTCACCGTCGTAGGCCAGGACTCCGGGGGGTGGGTCCTGGCGGCACAGGTCGGCCATGTACTCGCCTCGGGCCGGGCCCCGTAGCTGCTGGTTGAGCTGGGAGGGGACGCGGTGGCTCAGGCACCAGCAGACATTGGCGGTCGGGGACTTCGGGCCGACCAGGGTGCGGACGTCCTCGAAGACGGTGGCCGGGCGGACGGCGGTGACGGGCATGGGGTCACCTTGCCATGAGGGGTGGCGAGAGGGGCGTAGCGGCTCAGACCAGGGCCAGGCAGGTGTCCCAGGGGGTGGGGTCGGACGGAGGGGAGGTGGTTACCGCCGTCAGGGTCAGGGCCACTCCCGCCGCGCCCTCCAGGAAGCCGGGGCGGTCCTGGGCGGTCGTGCCCTTGGAGTCGGTGTAGCGGAAGCCGAAAGGGGTCTCGGGGGTGTAGTGGGCCAGGACTCGTTCGGTCAGCGAGGGGAGGGCTGCCGTCAGGGCCGGGTCCGCCGTGTCCTGGGCCATGCGGTGGGTGATGCGGAGCAGTCCGGCCGCGCCATGGCACAGGGAGGCGTCGCCGATCAGCCAGTCTGCGGGTGGGCGGGTGAGCAGGGCGTTCAGGGCCGCTACCGCCAGGGCGGACCAGTCCGGCCGGTCGAAGGCACGTCCGGCGAGGTGGAGGGCGCGGGCCACCCCCGGCGTGCCGTAGCACCACGCGGCTCGGGCGGGGCCGATGTCCTCACCCGTGGTGAAGGGGAGATACGCGGGCCAGCGCGGGCCCCGCTCGTCGTAGCGGAGTTGGTCGATGAGCCACTCGGCGATGGTCGTGGCCGTGCGGTGCTGGTCCGGCACGGTCACCTCCGCCCGGGTGGCCGCCGACAGAAGGGCGAGCTGTCCGGCCACTCCGTGCGCCAGGCCCAGGTTGAAGTGGCCCCGGGTGAAGGGGTTTTGTGGGCCGTCCCAGGTGGGTGGCCCTGCGATCCACCAGCCGGGGACCCTGCGGCCGTGCACCCTGTGTGGCCTGGCCACATCGATCAGGGTGGTCAGAATGTGGCGTACGGCGTCGTGGCGGCCCGCTGCCAGGAGGTGGCGGCCCAGCCCGGTCAGGCCGGAGATCAGGTCGGTTCCGCCCACCTCCCTGCGGCTGCGGGCGGCCACCGTCAGGGCGGCGACCGCGCGGACCGCCGTGTCGTCCAGGGTCTGGCGCAGCGCCCGGTAGGCGTCCCCGCCGTGTGCCGCGACCAGGGCGGCGAAGGCGATCCCGGTGTCCCCGGCGAACAGTCCCCCGTCCGTCCCCGTACGGTGCCGGGCGGCGGCCAGCAGGTGGGCGTGCGCGGTGCTGCGGGCGTCGCACGCCGGGGCGTTGCCCGTGTACAGCAGGGCGACCCCGGCGTGACCGTCACCGAGCGAACCCGGCGACCAGCCGTCGGGGCCGCAGGAGGCGTCCGTCGTACGGCGGACCGTGGCCGGGTCGGCGAGCCGGCGGGCGACCTCGCGGGCGACGGCCATCGCCCGGGTCGCCGTGGGGCCGACCACGGGCGCGAGGGCGGCCAGGGTGGCCTTCACGTTCGTCATGCTCCCGCTCGCTTTCGGTCCGCGCGTGCCTGGGCCACGCCCCGGCAGGCGGCCAGCAGGGTCCGTTCGGAGTCCGGGTCGATGCCGATCAGGCGGTTGTGGTGCATGTGCAGGAGGCTGCGCAGAGGGGTGTGCAACGCGGTCTCGCCGCCTGTGGTGTGGAGTGCGGCCCCGTAGGCCGCCAGTGCGGTCCTGCGGGCCTGCCGGGGGGTCCGCAGCCCCGGGCGGTCCAGCAGGGCGGGCGGGTGGTCGGGGTCCAGGCTGCTCGCGGTCAGCAACGCGCGTCGGTGGGGGCGGAAACGGGCCTGCCGTTCCTCGTCCTTGGCCAGGTTCTCCGTCAGCCAGGTCAGCGGGTCCACCTGGGTGCCTTGCAGGAAGGCGCCGACCAGGTCCAGCGCGCAGACCGTACCCGCGATCCAGGGGGCCGCTCCTGCGCGGTCCACGCCCTCGCGCAGCAGGGCGGTGCCGAGCGCGCTGTCGGTGTGGAAGACGCGGTGCGCCAGGGGCAGCATCGCTGTGCCTCCGTAGCGTTCGTATTCCGGTTCGTACGTGGACAGTTCCAGGCGTCCGGCCGCGCCCCGCGCGCGCAGGTCCGCCGCCCAGGCTCCGAGGCGGGGGAAGACCCGCGCCGCCAGGATGTCCGGCCGACCGTGGACGCGGAGTCTGAGGTGCGGGGCCGGGTCCGCGTAACGGATCACGAACCACTCGTCCGCCTCCGGCGGCAGTCCAGACGCGAAGTCCGCCATCGGGCCCGCCAGCAACTCCCGTTGTTCGTCCGCGCCCGCGTAGAGGCGGGCGTAGAGCCATTCGCTGCCGGGGGCGTACGCCGGGGCGCCGGACCCGCGCACAGGCACGGGCGCGGGCACGGGCACAGGCACGGGCACAGGCATGGACTCGCGAACAGACCCAGGCGCAGGCGCAGGCACGGGCGCGCACACAGACATGGGCACAGACACAGGCACCGGCACCGGCACCGGCGGCCCTACCCCCGTCGCGTTCGCCGTCCGCAGGGACACCACGATCTCCGCCGTCGACACCCCCTCCCCCAGCCAGCCCCCGCCACCCGCCGCCGGATCCTCGCGGAGCGTCACCCCCGTGGGGTCGTCGTGGGCGTCGATCTCGGTGCGCAGCAGCGCACGGTGCCAGGGGCGGCGCAGGTCGAGGCGGAGTTGGCGGTCTCCGGTGCCGACCCGGATCAGGTCCGGGACGCGCCAGCGGGCCCGCCAGTCGGCGAGGGCCGCCGCCCAGTCGCCGCCGGTCAGGGCGCGGTCGCCGAGCCGGGGGTCGGAGCAGCGCCAGCGGGCCGGGGCCAGGACCGTACGGCGGTGGCGTACCCGGGGCAGGGCGGGCAGGTTCGTCAGCGCGCCCCAGTGCCACAGTGCCCAGGTGCGGTCGCCCATCGACGCCACGTCCTGGAGGAAGCGGGCCGCGTTCGGGGCGGCCTCGGGGACCAGCATCGAGTACTGGAAGACCTCGACCTCGGCGCCCCGGCTCAGGGAGAGGACGCGCAGCCGGTCGCCGTCGGCGCGTACGGCGAGGTCGCTGAGCGGGATGTCCCCCGGGCGGTCGCCGCCGAACGTCCCGGCGACGATCCGGTGCGGCAGCCAGTGCGGGGCGCCGGTCACATTGCGGTGGCGGGCCTGCATCGGGGAGAAGACCAGTTGGGCGGAGAGGGTGCCGGGGCGGGGGGCCACGGCCGCCGCGCGCAGGACGTCCGGGCCGCCGAGCAGTTGGGCGAAGCGGCCCAGGGCGGCGCCGGGGGTGGGGCAGCCCGGTCCGGGGGCGAGGACCAGCGTGAAGTCGCCCGCGTCCAGGGCGGTGGCGTCCCGGGCCGCGAGTTCGGCGAAGAGGTCGCCGCCCCGGGGTGGCGGGGCGACGGGGCCGGGGGCCAGCCGGTCCACCACGGTGTCGTCCAGGACGAGTTCGGTGCCGTCGCGCAGTGCGGCCAGCGCCAGATCGGCGAGGAGCGCGTCGCGGCGCGGGTCGGGTTCCCGGCGGGGCGCGGTGCGGTGCCCGGCGGGGAAGCGGTAGCCGGCGGGGGCGCCGAGCCCGCGTTCGGGATCGAGCAGTTCCAGCAGGGGTACGGTGCGCAGCCCGCCGTACCGCTCGATGAACTCCTCGTGGTACTCCCGCAGGGGGTGCGGCCGGGCGCCCTTCGAGAGCCGCCACAGGACCTGGGCGGCTGCGGCGGCCTCCGTGCCGACGGCCGCGTCGATCGTGCCCTTGACCTCCAGGCGTACGTTCACGGCGAAGGCGTCGGAGGTGAAGTGGCCGTCGTCGTAGCCCTTCTCGGAGCCCCCCTCGCCATGCGGCGGCCCCTCTGCGCTCTCCCCTCGTTCCCCCCGCTCCCCCACCCGCACCGCCCGTTCCGCCCGCTCGCCCGCCGCCGCCCGCCACCGCCGCAGCTCCTCCGCCTCCGGGGCGAGGGACAGCACATGGGCGAGGGGGTCGGGGTGGTCGGCGGGTGGGCGCAGGTCGGTGAGGAGCAGGTCCTTGTCGATCAGCCGTGCCACCAGCTCCGCGACCGCGCCCTCGGGCGCCCCCGGGAAACGGGCGCCGACCCGTTCCAGCAGCTCCGGGTACGGGACGGGCCCGGCGGCGGTCTCCATGACCGCCTCGACGACCGGTGTGCGGCGGACGGAGAGCCGTACCGGCGCGGTCCCGGCGTCCACGGGTACCGGCAGGATCAGCCGCTCGCCCCTGTTCACCGCGAGGTTGTTGGCGTGCAGCCGCAGCCGGGGCAGGATCGCCGGGTCGGTCTCCAGCGGGCGTACGGCGGCGACCAGGGCGCCGAGGTCGGGGCCGACGACCCGGCGGTGGCCGTCGCCGTGGTGCAGGTCGGTCGCGGGGCCGAACTCCAGCAGGCCCACCCCGGCCAGCAGCCCGAAGGGCGTGGCCCGGCTGCCGGCGCGGATCAGATAGCGGCTGAGGGCGAGGGCCGCCCGGCGCACCTCCCCCGGCTTGGGCCGGTGACCGGCGGCCACCCGGCGCAGCGTCGCCGCCAGGGGCGGGCTGGAGATCTCGATGGCCTCGTCCAGCAGCGGGGCGCGCGCCCGGCGCAGAAAGGTGAGCAGTGCGTCGGTGTCCTCCCCGGCGGGGTCCACGACCGTGCCCTCCCAGGGCCAGAGCGGGGCCCGCAGCAGCACGGAGTGAGCAATTTCGAACGGGTGAACACATTTTTCGGACATACGACTCCCCTGCCGGCGACTTCCCCGACTTACCTAAACGATCACATCGGAAAACCACCCCGGAAACCAAGAACAAGTAAAGGCGGGAGCGTACCGGCGTACTCAGTAAAATCATAGGACTCCGGATTTGGTTGACTACAGCACCCATGAGACCTACGGTTTATACGCCGCCATCCGAAGGCGGCATCAAGCACCATCAAACACCTGTTCCCATTCCCTGCTTCCCGGCATTCGCCAATTCTCCCGAAAGGAAAGAAATCATGGCGGAAATCGAATTCAAGGAAATGTTTGACATCGACCTCCAGGAGTTCCCGGTGACCGAGGCGGTCCGACGTCACGCCTCGACCATGGGCGGCTCCCTGTGTACCGGCGGTGGTGGAGGCACCACCTGGTTCGGGCCGGAGAACCGCGACTGACCGACCGGTCCCGGAGACCGTCACACGGGCGGGGGGGGGGGGGGGCCCCCCCCGCGGGCGCGGCGGGCGCCCCGCCGCGCGTGGAAGATTGGAGGAGAGGGGGGTGG
>NZ_JBHYUG010000103.1:0-30748 GCF_042749375.1 Streptomyces sp. NPDC059477
CCGGCGAGCAGCCGGCGCGCGGCCAGAAGAAGTCCTACGAGGGACTGCCCGCCGGGCGCGCCGCCAGCGCGCGCGCCCGCCCCCCCCCCCGCGCTCGGGCTGGGGCGCCTCCGGGGGGGGCGACGGCGCGAGCGGGTGGCCGACGGCCCGTTCGGTAACCCGGCATTCCGGATCTGTGACGTTCCGGTCCTCGGCGTCCGGACATTGAACCGATCGCCCGGACCGAGCCGTTGTCGCTCGCGTCGGCACCTCCGGGACGAGAGAGGGACACCGTGGCGGACGACAACGGCAACGGCCCCCGGCGGCGGGGCGGACGGCCCGGCAACCCCGAGGGCACCTGGACGCAGGTGGTGGACCAGGTCTTCCGGCTGCTGACCGCCCTGCGGGACATGCTGCGGGCGCTACGGCGGGGCGACCGCCGCGAGGACGCCGGACGGACGGCCACCGCCGGCACCGGGCCCCTCCGGGACGCACCCGAGCGGCAGCAGGGCGGCCGGGGTCCGCGGGACGAACGCGGGCTGCGGGACGCCGTGGAGGCACTGGACCGGGCCAAGGAGATCATCATGGCTGCCGACGCACAACAGTTTCAGACGGCTCGGGCCCGCTGGGAGCGCCCGGCACCGGACCGGCGGCAGGCGCCACCCCAGGAGGGCGCGCGCTCGGCCGTGCCGGACGCCGCCACCTTCACGCCCGGCGCGGGGTCGGACGTGGACGCCGTCGGCTTCCTGGCGGCGGCTCGGGCGGGGCGGGAGCGCAGGGAGACGGCCGGGGAAACAGCTCGGGAAACAGCTCGGGAGAGGGACGCGGAGAGGCCCGTACCGGCGCCCCCGCCTGTGCCGCCCAAGGTGCCCATTCCCTTGGCCTCCGCCATCTCGCCTGATTCGCCTGTGCCGCCGCCCGTACCTCCGAAGGTCCCCCTCTCCCCCGTCGCCGCGGTCTCCCCCGAGCCGCCCAAGTCCCCCGACCCCCCGGTCGCCCCCGTATCGCCTGTGTCACCCGCCTCCCTCAACTCCCCCACCTTCCCGGTCTCCCCCATCTCCCCCGTATCCCCCGTATCCCCTGTGTTCCCCGTCCCCCCGGAGCCCCCCACCTCCGCCACCTCCGCCACCTCCACCACATCCCCCACCTCCCCGATCTCCCCCGTCTCCCCAGACCCCCCGCGACTCACGACCACCCCCCTCCCCCGCACCTCGGACATAGGGGCGGAGGTCACCTCCGCGCTCTCCCCCGAGGCGCGGCAGTTCCTCAAGGGAGCGTCGCTCGGTTCGCTCAGCGCCCAGGGGACCGACCCCGCCGCCCCCTCCACGACTCCCCGCTCCCGTACCCGCCCCGCGACGCCCGCCCAGGGTGTCCCCGGGGCGCGGAACACGGCGGGCACCCCACGTCGGCCCGGACGCCGTTGACACACACCGCCGTTCGCGGCGGATCCCGCGTCCCCCGGTCGCCGCCCCCCACCATCCGACATACGGAAAGGCACGCTCGATGCGCCGACTGCGCAGACGTACCCAATTGCTGCTCGCATTCCTCCTGGTGATCGTCGGTGTGACAGGGACCGCCGCCGCGATCCAGTGGCAGAAGTCGGACGGGACGGCCATCAACGCCGAGAACGCCTCCGGCGGAGCCGATCGCACGGTGACGTTCCAGAACCGTACGGGCGAACCGCTCTGGGTCGGTGCCACGGTCAACGCCGATGGCTCGGCCGTGCTGACCGGGCTGCCCAAGCTCGACCCGGGGCAGTCCGCGACGATCACGATCCCCGAGAACTCGGGGGCCGGGCACTGGCGCGGCAAGTTCTTCGCCCGCCAGGGCTGCGGCGGGGAGGACGGCTCCACCTTCCACTGCGCGGTAGGTGACTGCGGGCCCTACGCCGACCGCTGCTCGACCGGTGAACAGCCCACCAGCCTGGCCGAGTTCAACTTCGATCCCAAGGACGCGCTGGCGCCCTGGTACAACGTGAGTTACGTCAACGCCGTGTCCGTGCCGATCACCATCACCCCGGACGGGGTGCGGGTGCCGGAGTCGGGCGCGTGCCAGACGATGGGCTGTGCGAAGGACCTGATCTCCGCCTGCCCGGCCGAGAACCTGACCAAGGACCCGGCCACCGGCAAGGCGCTGGTGTGCGTCAATCCCAACCGGGACGCCAAGACGTCCTACAGCGACGCGATCAGCGGGCAGTGCCCGACCGCGTACGCCTGGTCGAAGCAGGACACCGAGCCCGGCAACCAGACGGTCCGCCAGTGCACCGAGTGCACCGGCATGACCGTGGCCTTCGGCACCGGTGCCGCCGCTGCCGCCCCGGTCGAGACCCAGCCGCGCGAGGCCGTGGAGGGGGCGCCCGCCCCCGAGCAGCCCAAGGCGCCGGACCGCGAGGGCACGGGCGCCAAGGGCGTCAGCATCAACCCGGAGCCCGGGATCACCGAGGCGATCGTCGACTCCGGCGCCGCCTGGTACTACAACTGGGCGTCCTCGACGGGTCCGGTCGCCAAGCCGGACGGCGTCGAGTACGTCCCGATGATCTGGGGTTCCGGCTCGGTCACCGACGCCGAACTGAACGCCGCCAAGCAGGAGGGCACCAGCCTGCTCGGCTTCAACGAGCCCGACCACGGCGGCCAGGCCAACATGACCCCCGAACAGGCTCTCGACCTGTGGCCCCGGCTCCAGTCGACGGGGCTGCGCATGGGCGCCCCGGCCGTCGCCGCCAACGCCGATGTGGCGGGCGGCTGGCTGGACCGGTTCATGGCCGGCGCGCAGCAGCGCGGGCTGAAGGTCGACTTCATCCCGGTGCACTGGTACGGCTCCGACTTCGGCCCGGACGCGGTGAACCACCTGCGGGATTACCTCCAGCGGGTGTACGACCGCTACCAGAAGCCGATCTGGCTGACCGAGTACGGCCTGATCGACTGGTCGTCGGGGTCCGCCCGGCTGCCGGGCGAGCAGGAGCAGGCGGCGTTCGTGACGTCGTCGACGCACATGCTGGAGGGGCTGGACTTCGTGGAGCGGTACGCGTGGTTCACGCTCTCCACGGACACCTTCGGGACCGGCCTCTACAGCGGGGCCACCCCGAACGCCTCGGGTCAGGCGTACCGCGCGCTGGGCTGAGCCCGAACGGGCGGGATCGGGGCTGTGGATGCCCGTTTCCGTTGAACCGTCCTCACCTGTACGCCCGTTGTACGGGTGAGGACGGGCCGGGCGTTGACAGGGGGAAGGTGAGAGGCATGTCAGAGACGCTTGAGCCGCTCACGGATTCCCTCGGCGTCCTGGTGCCCGACCCCGGCGAGGATCTCCAGCGCGCGTTCCCAGCTGACCCGGGCCGCGGCCCGGTCGCCGGAGGCCAGTTCCACCTCGCCGAGGTGGGTCAGGGTGTCCGCCTCGCCCCACCGGTTGCCGACGTCGTGGTGGGTCCTGAGCGCCTGGTGGTAGTACTCGATGGCGGTGGCGGGCCGGTCGAGCCCCGCGTGCACGGTGCCCAGGAGGTCCAGGACGACCCCCTCGACCCAGCGGTTGTCCTCGGCGCGCAGCACCTCCAGGGCTTCCCCGAGACACTCGACGGCCTCGGTGGATCTGCCCTGCCGCTGGTAGGCGTCACCGAGGTTGGCGAGGGCGATGCCCACGGCCCAGGCGTTGCCCAGATACCGGCTGAGGGCCAGCCCGCGGCGGATGTACTCGACGGCCTTGCCGAGCCGTCCGGCCCGCAGATGGGCGTCGCCGAGATTGCCGACGGTGGACGCCCGCCCCGGTACGTCCCCGACCTCGCGGAAGGCGCGCATCGCCAGCAGCAGATGCTGGACGGCCTCGTCGTAACGGCCACCGGCACGCAGCGCGGCGGCCAGGTCCATGAGGGCGCGGGCCTCACCGGCCCGGTCGTGCGCGGCACGTACGGCGGCCAGGCCGGTGCGGGTGGTGTCCAGCCAGTCGGTGTGGTGGCTGCGCAGATAGAAGAACCCCCACAGCACGGCGGGCAGCCGCCAGGCGATGCCGGACCGGCCGGTCGCGGCGGCCTGGTGCACCGCGCCGACGAGGTTGGCCCGTTCGTCCTCGCACCACCGCAGCGCCTGCTCGTGGCTGCCGAACTCAAGGGCATGGCACCCCGGGGGCGGTGGGTCGAGCCGGACGCGGGGCCGCTTCGGGGTGAGGTGGGGGTAGGCGGCGTCGGCGGTGTGCAGATACCAGGCCAGCAGCCGCTCACCCGCCCGCTCACGCTCCTCGTCGCTCTCCTCGGCGGTGACCCGTTCGGCGGCGTAGACCCGCAGCAGGTCGTGCGGGGCGTAGCGGCCGGGGACGTGCTCGGTGAGCAGATGTGCCCGGGTCAGTTCGGCGAGCAGCCGCCGGTTCTCCTTGACGGGGAGCCCGGTGAGGGCCGCGGCGGCGGGCGCGGACAGATCGGGTCCGCGGTGCAGCCCCAGCAGCCGGAACAGCCGCGCGGCCGGGGCGGACAGCGCTTGGTACGACCACGAGAACACCGCCCGTACATCGGTGCTCAGATCCTCACCGGCCGCGAAGGCGTCGAGGCTGCCGTGACTGCCGCGCAGTTCCTCCGCGATGGCGCTCAGCGGAAAACCCGGGTGGGCGGCGGCATGGGCGGCGACGATGGCCAGCGCCAGCGGCAGCCTGGCGCACCGCGCGACGATCTCCTCGGCCGCGTCGGGTTCCGCCGCCAGCCGTTCGCCACCGAGCCGGCGGGCCAGCAGGTCGTGCGCCTCGGCCGCGGTGAGCTGGTACAGCGTCAGTGGATGCGCTCCCTCGCCCACCACCAGGCCGGTCAGCTGGTTGCGGCTGGTGACGATGACCAGGCAGCCGCGCGCGCCCGGCAGCAGCGGGCGGACCTGCTCGGTGTCCCGGGCGTTGTCCAGCAGGATCAGCATCCGGCGCCGGTCCAGCAGGCTGCGGTAGAGCGCGGCCTGAGCGCCGAGACCGGCGGGTATCTGCTCCGGGGGGACGCCGAGCGCGTCCAGGAAGACCCGGATGGCGGCGCTGGGCGCCACGGCCGCGCCCGTCGGGTCGAAGCCGCGCAGATTGATGCAGAGCTGCCCGTCCGGGAACCGGTCGGCGACCTCGTGCGCCCAGTGCACGGCCAGCGCGGTCTTGCCGATGCCCGCCATGCCCCCGATCGCGCTGATCACCACGGTCGAGGGAACGCCCCCGCGCTTGGGCAGCAGCGCCCGTACGCGGTCGAGTTCGGTGTGCCGGCCGACGAAGGTGACGAGGTCGGCGGGGAGCTGGGCGGGGCGGGGGGTGTGGGGGGCACTCGGGGGCGCGGGCTCGGGCGCGGGCGCGGATGTGACCGTGGGCGCGTCCTCGATCTCGGGCGCGTGCTCGGTCTCGGGCGCGGTCTCGGGCGCGGTCTTGGTCTCGGGCGCGTGCTCGGGGAGAGGGACGGCCGCCGCCTCCGGAGAGTCCCCGGCGACTCGGAGGTCGGGCCGGGAGCCGGTGGCCCGCGACATGTCCGCCGCCAGCGACTCGTCCGCCGCGAGGATGCGTTCGTGGAGTTGCTGGAGGGCCGCGCCGGGTTCGATGCCCAGTTCGGTCATCAGGGTGCGCCAGGTCCGGCGGTAGACGGCGAGCGCCTCGGCCCGCCGCCCGGACCGGTACAGCGCGAGCATGAGCAGCCGCACCGGTTCCTCGCGCAGGGGATGGTTACCGGCCAGCGACATGAGTTCGGGGATCACCTCGCCGTGCCGCCCGAGTTCGACATCGATGTCCCAGCGTGTCTCCAGCGTGGCCAGCCGCAGCTCGTCCAGCCGGGAGCGCTCGGACTCGGCGGCGGCGCCGGGAAGTCCGGCCAGCGCCGTGCCCTGCCAGGCGCCGAGCGCGGTGTGCAGCAGTTCGGCGGCGGCGGATGTCTCCCCGGTGGCGCGCAGCCGCCGCGCCTGGGCGACCTGCCGCTCGAACACGGCGAGATCGAGGGCGTCCGCCCCGAACCGGGCCAGATACCCATCCCCGACGGAGACGATCACCGGTACGGCACCGTCCGCGTCCCGCCCGGGATCGAGCACCTTGCGCAGCCGTGACACATAGGTCCGCAGAACCGATACGGCAGCGGCGGGCGGCTCGGCGCCCCAGACGGCGTCGAGGAGTTCATGGAGGGTGACGGGGCGCCCCCGGCGGATCAGCAACGTCGCCAGCACCACGCGTTGCTGCGGCGAACCGAGATCCAGTTCCCGTCCACCTCGCCAGGCCCGGACCGGTCCCAGCACGGCGAAACACACCAACTCTTCCCGGGCCTTCACGCGCCGAACTCTACCGACCCGCTCCGCGCATTGAACCGTTGGGCGTGCGGGGGCCGTTGCGCTAGCGCGGAGGACGTAGGACGGAAAAGAAGGGATGGCGCATGAGCCGGGGTGAAGAGAACGATCAGCCGATCACGGGGGACGACCACTTCGCGGTGGTGATCTCCGGCGACGGCTCCGCCGCGATCGACGGCGTACCCGTACGGATGGCGGCCGGACAGGAACCGGACGCCGCGATCCTGGACGCGCTGCACACGCTGGCCCGCACCCGCGCCACCACGGTGACCGCCACCATCTCCGACCCGTCGGCGGCGTACGTGGCCCACATCGAGGTGGCCCCCGACGGTTCGAGCAGACTCCTGGAACAACGGGAGACACCGGTCGGCGTGGTCGACGTAGCGGTGGCGGACGACGACGAGGACGACGAGGCCGAGGCCGACGAGAGGGAAGCGGTCGTACTGGAGAAGACGGCACCCGGGAGGGCCGCCTCCTTCGAGGACGATGAAGACGACGAGGACGACGAGGACGACGAGGACGACGAGGGGAACGAGGAGGACTTCGACGAGGCGTCGTACACCCTCCCGGAACCCCCGCCCCCGCCACCCCCCGTCTCGGCCCGGACCGGCGACGTAGACCCGGCCGACGACGAGGAAGACGAGTACGAGTACGAGAACAAGGACGAGTACGAGGACAAGGAGTCGGACGGGGACGAGGAGTCGGACGAGGACGACGACCGCGACCCTCCCCCACCCCCGTCCCTGAACCGCACCCCTGCCCCTACCCCTGCCCCTCCTCCCCCCTTGATCAGAAGGCTCGACCGCAGGAACGGGTCGTCCCGTCAGTCGGACGACGAGTACGCGCCCGCGGGGCTGCTCCAGCGCCCGTTGGTGGTGGCTCCGGCGGCGCTGGCCGTGGCCGGGATCGTGGTCGTGTCGCTGGTGGTGCTGGGCAGCAGCGATTCGGGCGGCGACTCGCAGCAGGCATCGTCCAATTCGAGTACGCGGCTGACCGAGAGCCCGACGAAGGAGCCGCCCGCGCCGACCTACTCGGTGTCGATCAGCCCGCCATCCGAGTCGCCCTCGCCCTCACCCTCGCTCTCTCCCTCGCCTTCGCCGTCATCGAGCGCGAAGGCGAAGAGCGTCGGGGCCAATACGAGTCCGGAGCCGCGGTCCGAGGTGACCACGGTGACGGAGACGCCGCCGCGCAGTGTGGAAACGGTGACGCAGAAGCCGGCGGCCGACACGGCGGGCAGCGCGGTGCGGCGGCTGGCGGAGAGCGACCCCGGCGGGCGGCACATCTGCTACCGCGCGTATGTGTCGGGGCAGGGCTGGCAGAAGCCGGTGTGTGACGGAACGCTGGCCGGGACGACGGGCCAGGACAAGGCGATCAGGGCCCTGAACATCGCGGTGTACGGCGCCAATGGCTCGGCCGCCAACGCCTTCCAGCACAACCCCGACTCGACCAACGGCGAGGGCAAGTGGGCACCGAACTGGACGGCCGTGACGGGTGACGGCAAGGACATCTACATCGGGAAGACGTCCGGCCCGTACATGACCGGCTTCGCGATCAATGTCGGCAGCGGCAAGATCTGCCCCTCCGCCAAGGTCCGCGGCTATGACTGGGGCAGCCAGGGCTGCGCCGACCCACGCCCCGCCTACATCTTCGGCGGCACCCTGGAGAACACCCGCTTCCTGGAAGCGGTCAAGTTCACGGTGTGACCCGATGCCGGGATTCGCCGCCCGCTCCTCCCGGGTACCCCCTACCGTGGGTGAGCACAGGACAACAGACGGACACCGGGAATACCTGAGGGGGCCCTGTGGAAGCGGAACTGCTGACACTGGTCGGGACCGGGGCGAGCACGGTCGTCGCGCTGATGGTCACGGACGCGTGGGAGCGCGGGAAGCAGCAGATCGTACGGCTCTTCGCGCGCGGCGACGACCAGGACCCGGACACCGTGGCCGGGGAGCTGGAGGAGACCCGCGCCACGCTGGTCCCGACGGCGGACACCGCGTACGACGAGGAGGTCACCGCCGAACTGACGGCGGCGGTACGGCGACGGCTGCGCGAGCTGCTGGAGCGGGACCCCGGCGCGGTCGAGGAACTCCGCCGGCTGGTGGCGGAGTTCGCCCCGGCACCGAAGCCGGACACACCCGGCGCCGTGTACAACAACATCACGGGCGGCACGCAGCTCGCCCCCGTGGTGCAGGGGCAGACTTTCAACGGGCTGACGTTCCACGTCTCCACGGACACCGGGCCGCCCCGAACCGACTGACCGACCGAGCCCCACGACCCGGTTCCCCGCCCACGGCGTCACCGAGGAATCCGAAACACGCCAGGTAGTGGAACAGTTGGATAGGGACCGACCGGCGTTAACATCACTATCGAAATCCAAGCGGAGGTGCCCTTTGGCGGCACCAAGCGAACCCGAGTCGAACCGATCGGTGCCCAGCAGACAGATTGCCACGGAAGGGTTTGCGATGACATCGCCTTTCGGTTCTGATCCCTACGGCGAAAAAAAATACGCCGTTGTCGACGGGCGCCGGATGGCGTACATCGAATCAGGCTCCGGAGCACCGATCGTATTTCTGCACGGAAATCCGACCTCTTCCTATCTGTGGCGCAACGTCATGCCACATCTGGAAGGACTCGGCCGCCTCATCGCATGCGACATGATCGGCATGGGAGATTCCGAGAAGATCCACCCATCCGATGCGGATACCTACACATACAAACAACACAGGAAGTATCTTTTCACCCTTTTCGACCAGCTGAACATCAAGAGCGATGTCGTCCTGGTGGGGCACGACTGGGGCGGCGTCCTGGGCTTCGACTGGGCCAACCACAACCGTGACCGCGTGGCCGGGATCGCCTACATGGAAACGATCGTAACGCCGTTGACGTGGGACGATTTCAAGGTGCCAGAAGGACGAAAGGCATTCGAGAAGCTACGATCGGCGGCCGGAGAATAGATGATCCTGGCCGACAATTTCTTCGTCGACACCTATATGCCGACCGGAATTCTTCGACAGTTGGACCCCGAAGAGACCGCGGCGTACGCCAGGCCGTTCTCCACCCCAGGAGAAGACCGCCGCCCGACCCTCACATTCCCTCGCCAGATCCCGATCGACGGACATCCGTCCACCGTCTTCGAGCTGGTCGACGCCTACGGGACCTGGATGGCCGGCTGCGACATTCCCAAACTCTTCATCAACGCGGACCCCGGCGGCCTGCTCACGGGAAGACCCCGCGAGTTCTGTAGGACCTGGCCCCATCAGACCGAAGTAACCGTGTCTGGAAAGCATTTCGTGCAGGAGGACAGCCCCGACGAGATCGGCCGGTCGCTCCGCACGTTCGTGGAGGGACTCCCAGGGTCTCGCGGGCACTGACCCCTTGAGGACGCGGTAGCCCAGGCCCCGCCGCCCGAAGGATGGGAATCGGCGGGGCCCGGCGTTGTGTGGTGCGGTTCTAGAGATCGACGGACCGGGCGAGCGCGACCAGCCCGGCGAACGCGCGAACGGAGACGGTCAGCACGGGGCCGCCCATGCGCTTGCTGTCCCGGACGGGGACCATGCCGGTAGCGGTCCCGTGCTCGGGGGCCCACTCGACGCAAGACCCGCCGTTCTGTGTGCTGTAGGAGGACTTGACCCAGCGCAGCGAGGGAGAGTTGGTCGCGGCCTTCTGCAACGCCACCCTTCAGGCTGCCGGGTGCTCGGCGAGCAGCGCAGCGACTTCTGGCACGTCCGCGTATTCCTGCAACCGGCCGAGAATGACGCGAACCCGCTCCGCCACCCTTTCCGACAGCATGTCGGATCCAAGGGAAATAACGCGCTCGGCTACTGCTGCCGCCTCTTCCGGCTCGTTGGCGTCAGCCAGAGCTACGGCCAGCCAGGAGAGGTACAGCGCCATTTCCCGTGTGTGCGTGGCGTCATAGTCGCTGAGCACCTCCCGGAGCAAGGGCACGGCGCGTAAGGGCCGGTGAAGCTCCGTGTAGACCCTGGATTCCATGACCCGGAGTTCGCCGACGTCGACCCAATACAGGTAGGCGGGTGATTCCGTGCCATCGCTGTCTTCGCTGAGGGCTTGTCCGGCTTCCCCCAGCGCGCGCATGGCCTGTTGCCCGTTCTCCGCTCCTCCGGCTTTCGTGTGAGCCCATGCCACACGGTCCAGATACAGCGCGCGGGCTTTCGGAGGTGCTTCGGCCCGCGCGTCCCGGAACGCCGCCTGAGCCAAGATGAGCCCTTCGGATTCCCGCCCCGTGTTGCTCATTTGATAGGCGAGAGATCCGGCGAGATTCCCGGCAAGGGTATGGTCCTCCGCCAGCCGTGCAGCGCTGATCCCTAGCCGATAGATGCGCTCTGCCTCTTCATGCCGTCCGGCGTCACTGGCAATCCATCCGGAGATCTGCGCCAACTCCCCGACCTGCCGAAGGAGTTGCCGCCCCACTTCGGGGGTGTGCGTGCTCTCTCGGTACAGCCTCACTACGCGCCGAAGGTCCCGAAGTGCCGGGCGGATCAGGTCCCCGCCCGCCAGCACGTCATCAGCCAGCCTGAGCCCATGTACCCGTTGCTGTAGTTCATCCACAGTGCCCATTCCGACACGTCTCCCTTTGCCGCCTTCCAGTGGGATTAGCGGATCCTCGTCGGGCAGGAAGTCAGCCAGGGTCGGCAAAGAGGGCTCAGCGGGTCTGTGTGGGGCGGTAAGGGCATCCACTGTCACGCCCAGCGCGGCGCCGAGAGACGGCAGCCATTCTCGGGGCATGCGCTTGCCCGTCTCCCACCGGCTGACCTCTTGTCGCCCGACCGGCTCGCCGGCTACTCGCGCTACCCGGCAAACCTCCCGTGCAAGGCGTGCCTGACTCCACCCCCGCTCTTCGCGGAGTCGCCGGATGTTGGCCCCGATGCCGCTGCCCATGCCCCAATTCTGGCCGACAGGGGGCCTACAGGGGGCCGCTAGTCGGTGATCGATTCAGGGGAGACGCTGTGCCGCATGACCGAGCGGACTGGCGCGGCATCCCGAGGAGCGCGGTTGATCAGCGTCGCGCTTACCCCATGAATCAGAACTCCACACCCGCAAGGAGTCTGCAATGAGTACTGTCCAAAGCTCCCTCACGTTCGCGTGGTTGGAGGTGACAGGGTTGTGCAATGAGTTCTGCGATCACTGCTACGCGGACTCCTCACCCAAGGGAACGCACGGCACCATGACCGTGGAGGACTGGATGCGTGTCATCGATCAACTCGCCGAGATCGGTGCTGCTGACGTTCAATTCATCGGTGGCGAACCGACCCTGCACCCAAACCTTCCGGCGCTGATCCGACACGCGCACAGCTCCGGCCTGTCCGTCGAGATCTTCTCCAACATGACCCACATCCGGGACGACCTGTGGCAGGCGTTCACGGACTGCGGGGTCAAAATCGCCACGTCGTACTACTCCGACACGGCGGAGGAACACGACACAGTGACCCGGCTCCGTGGTTCCCACAAACGGACCCGCGCGAACGTGCAGAAGGCGCTGAGCCTCAATATCCCGCTTCGCGGCGGGATCGTCGCGGTCCGGGAAGGTCAGCGCGTCCAAGAGGCGGCAGAAGACCTTTCGGCGCTCGGGGTCGGCATGGTCGGCGGTGACAAGACCCGGGCATTCGGTCGGGCGAGTAAGGGCGCTGCCCCGACCATCAGTTCCCTGTGCGGGCACTGCGCCCATGAGAAATGTGCCATCGGTCCGACCGGCGACGTGTGGCCATGCGTTCTCGGCCGATTCCTGAGCATCGGGAATGTGCTGAGTTCACCCCTCTCCAAGATTTGGGGCGGGGATCAGTTGGCGGAGGTAGTCGCGCGTATCACAGCCGAGCACGGAGAAGGCGCACAGTCCTGTACTCCGCCTCAGTTCCTGCCTATGTGCGGACCGTGTGGTCCGTGTGTTCCCTCGGTCGGACACTGTGACCCCAGGGAGGCAGACAACGCCGCTACGATCGGCTCACCGGCCTGACTTGCTGCGATCATGGGGAGCGCACAAATGAACGATCATGGGGACGACTTCGGGGTTTGGGGATGGGAGAGCGAAAGCAGCACCGCACAACGAACCGAAGAGGAATGGGCCACGATTGCCCGCTACATTCGGCATGCGGCAAACAAGGTCGGACCCGATCTCCCACTGTGTCTCCCCGGCGAGCCCCGGGAATGCGGGCGGACCGCTCAGCAACACGTGTTGGCGTGGGCCGCTCACCTCAAGGCCGTGGCGCATCACCTGATCGAGCAATCCACCCCCAGCGCGGCAAGGGGGGCGTTCGCAGCCGGGCCCCTGTACCAACGGCGGCTGGCTGAGCTTCGCGCCCAGAGCACCCACGTGCATGCCTCACACTGACCAGCCCAGCCACTGACCAGCCGAACCCCGCCGCCCGGAGGACGGGAATCGGCAGGGCCCGGTGTTGCGCGTGCGGTTTCTACAGGTTGACGGACCGGGCGAGCGCGATCAGTCCGGCGAACGCGGAGACGGAGACGGTCAGAACGGGGCCGTCGCTGCCGTGCCGAACGACGAGGTTCACAAGCACACAAGGTGGCGGCGCGCGCACCACATTGGCGGCGGTGAGTCTCTTTCGGGCCGGGACTGCCAGTGGTGAACTGAACTGCATCCGGACGCAGTTCGACCCGAGACGGACCGTCGGTGTATCCGGGTGTGAGCTGGTTGGGCGGTGATCCGACCCCGGCGGAAGCAAGGCTTTCCCATCCCCAGCGCCTGGTCCAGGGGGGCACGGGCCACCGGCCGGCCGCCGCCGATCGACCTTCTCGTCCGTTGCGGGGGCACCCAACGCCTGTCCGGGTACGCCGCGTGGGACGCACTTCTGCGACAAAGCCGTGGGGCGACTTCGAACGAGGAGACCTCCACTCGGCCCTGACAGCCACGCGGCACGACAGCGCCGCTTCGACCACTAGCGGGAAGGAAGACCATGAACGACTCCGAAGAGTTGCGCGGGCTGGTCATGCCCGAGCTGTATCTGCCGATGCCGCCGCACGAGCCCAATCCGTCCTACCGGCAGGCCTATGACGCAATGTGGGAGTGGGTCGACTCCTTTGAGCTGTTCACCGATGCCAAGGCGTGGGAAGTGGGGGGAGGGCGGCTGGCGTACACGACAGCGCTCGCCCATCCCTGGGCCAGTCCTGAGCGGCTGATCACCGCCGCCTGTGTGTTCGCTTACGCGTACTGGATCGATTTGGAGCTGAGCGAGGGCGCCGCGTCGGGGGACTTCCGACGGTGCGGAGAGGTGGTCGACCCGCTTGTCGAGGTGATCAACGGAGGGGAGCCGAAGAGCCGGCAGGCCGAGGCACTGGCCGATGTCCTGACCCGGATGGAGGCGGGGCGCTCACCGGGATGGGTGAAGAGGTACCGGCAGTCCTGGGAGGACAACTTCGTCGCCAACTTCCGGGAATGCGTGGTGAAGCACACCGGGTCCGGACTCACGCTCGCGCAGTACCCCGATCACCGGCGCCATTCGTCCCCTACAGCCGTCAGCGTCGATCTCGGTGAGTACGGACTCGACATCGACGTACCCGAGACGGTACGCAGACTACCGGCCTGGCACCAGCTTCGGCTGGCCGTCGTCGACCATACGGGGTTCTCCAACGACCTGATCGGCTTCTCCCGTGAACTGTCGACCTCGGACCCCTACAACGGGGTCCTGATCCTGCGGAAGGAACGCGGCTGCTCGTTGCAGGAGGCCGCTGACGCCTTCAACGACGAGGCCGTGACTGTCGCCATGCGGCACGCCGTGACCGCTCACGGCAAACTTCCCCGTGAGCTGGAGTGCGTGACGGACGACGAGCGTGTCCGTCGTGACGCGATGCGCTTCGCCGACTCGCTCCTGGTCCATATGCGCGGCATGGCGGACGCCCAGCTGTCCTCCGCCCGGTTCTCGGGCCCCGGGTTCGAGACGCCCCCGCGACCCCGACCGCCGTCGGCAGAGGGTACGAGAGCCGAACCGGGCTGACCTGTCCCGTCTCATTCGATCAAACGGACCCGCGCGAACGTGCAGAAGGCACTCAGCCTCAATATCCCGCTTCGCGGCGGGATCGTCGCGGTCCGGGAAGGTCAGCGCGTCCAAGCGGCGGCTGAAGACGGAGATAGTTGCCCACATCACGGCCGAGCAAGGAGGAGGAATGGGCCACGATTGCCCGCTGCATTCGGCATGCGGCGAACAAGGTCGGCCCCGATCTCCCACTGTGTCTCCCCGGCGAGCCCCACGAGTGCGGGCGGACCGCTCAGCAACACATGTTGGCGTGGGCCGCCGACCTCAAGGGCCGCGGCCCATCACCTCATCGAGCAATCCAAGGGGGGCGTTCGCAGCCGGGCCCCTGTTCCAACGGCGCCTGGCTGAGCTTCGCGCCCAGAGCACCCACGTGCACACCTCACACTGACCAGCCGAGCCTCTCCGCCCGAACGACGGGAATCGGCAGGGCCCGGTGTTGCGCGGTGCGGTTTCTACAGGTCGGCGGACCGGGCGAGTGCGACCAGCCCCGCGAACGCGGAGACGGAGACGGTCAGAACGGGGCCGCCGTCGCTGCGCTTGCTGTCCCGGATCGGGACCATGCCGGTCATGGGCGCGTTCGCGGGGGCCCACTCGACGCAAGCCCCGCCGTTGTCCACGCTGTAAGAGGACTTGACCCAGTGGATAGGTTCGGTCGTGGTTGGCACGGATACCCCTTCGTACCTCATCGATCACGGCCACCGATGCTGCTTGCAAGACAGCTTCGGTCTGTAGTCGATGGTAGGCACACCCACCAACGGCTGGACCGAACGGAACTCGTATGGCTAGAAGGTGCCCACCGTTGAACGCCAGAGCCCCGCCGTTCCAAAGGAGGGGAAACGGCGGGGCCCGGTGTTGTGCGGTTACAGGTCGACGGACCGGGCGAGCACGACCAGCCCGGCGAACGCGCCCACGGAGACGGTCAGCACAGGGCCGTCCGTGCGCTTGCTGTCCCGGACGGGGACCATGCCGGTAGCGGTCGCATACTCGGGGGCCCACTCGACGCAGGACCCGCCGTTCTGTGTGCTGTAGGAGGACTTGACCCAGCGCAGCGAGGGAGAGTTGGTCGCGGCTATCACATACTTCCCTTTCGTAGCTCTTCGATCATGGCGACCGATTCCGCTTGTGAGGCTGCCTCGATCTGTAGTTGATGGTAGTTCCTCATCAACGGCACTACGGATGACAGCTCACGGTCCAACTGGCTCTGTGTCTGCGACTCGACGTAGGACATCAGGGACCGGTCCGTCATCGTCAGAAGGTGGACCAACCGAATGAACGGCGTCCGTCCCCCCATGGAGAACGGGGCAATCTGGAACGACGTGTTGGGCTCCTTGGCGAACTCGATGAGCCGTGCAAACTGAGCCTCCATGATGGAGGATCCCCCGACAGGTCGGCGGATGCAACTCTCGTCCAGTACGGCAAAGGTGATCGGCGGCGGCGTCCGGACCAAGGCGGCTTGCCTCTCTATCAGGAAGTCAACTCGCTCAACCGCTTGCTCGGGCGTGATGTCACCGCGCTGTACTGAGAAGTCTGCCAACGCCCGTGCGTACTCGTGAGTCTGGAGTGGTCCGGGAATCACTCCCGCTTCGAAGATCCGGATCTCTACGGCCCGACCCTCGTACCCGACGTACTCCGGAAAGCCTTCCAGCAAGCTGCCGTTGTGCATCTCACGCCACTGGCGTTCGAATGTGTCTACCGTACCGGCGAGACCAAAGGCCCTGTCCGCAGCTTTCGCGAAGCGTAAAGATGGCACCTTGCGAGCAGTTTCGACGCCTGAAACATGCCCACTGGTCATGCCCATCGCCGCAGCAAGGTCCTCTTGCCGCCAACCGCGAGCCTCCCGCGAACTGCGCACACGCGCACCGAACGCTGCTTGCGGGCTGCTCTCCGGGTCCAGTTCCTTGCGGTTGACCATCCGACCTCCAACTTACTTCGCCACCACGCCACGTTGAGCAAGTCCCGAGCCTAGGACACTCTGACTCCACCCGGTAGTGGAATCACTACAGAGAGGAGTGGGCCATGCCCGACCGGAACGTACCGGAGCAGCAGCAGGGACCCCAACTCGGCGTCGGTGAGCTCGCGTTCGACACACGAACCAGAACCCTCGGCGTGGTCATGGACACCGGCAACGGCCGCTACTCGCTCCGCCCGCCCAAGGGAGGCATCGAGTGGGACGCGGCCTACGAGGACGTACGGCCGGCGACCGTCACCGACCAGCTCCGGCCCGCCCTCACCGAGGCGAACGCCCGCAGTCGTGGGGACGTGGCCCGGTGAACCCCTCCGGCGGCTACTGGGCCGAGATCACCGCCGAAGGCCATGTCTACGGCCGGAACGAGACCGCCCGGGTCGTCCTCGCCGAGTTCGAGAGCCCCCTCCTGCACACCTGCGCCCACTGGCTCGCCGCCCAGGCCCTCCGCATCGCCGACCGGCTCGACCCCCACCCCGGACAATCGTCCTGGTGCCCCGCCGAAGCGTTACGCCCGGTCACCGAGACCATCACCGAGGCGGAAGGCGACGTACCGACCCTCCTGCGGCACTGGGCGAACTCCCCCGACGAACAGCACGCCGTCATCGCGCAGCTGGAATCCGGCGACCCCTTCGCCTGCATCGCCAGTGACCACAGCGGGCTCTACGTCCTCGCCCTCTGGCCCGTGTCCGCCCCACGTACCCCACCACCCCCGCGCCCCCGCCGCGCACGCCACCGCAAACCACGGCCACGACCCACCCCGCGCAACTGGCGCACCCGCACCCTGGCGCTCATCCGGGACTTCCGCGAAAGCCTCCGTCCCGGCTCCACGGAGACCACATGCTGACCCTCGACCAACTCACCGCCCCACAACCCGGCCCACCCGACCCCGAACACTGCGACTGGTGCCGCGTACTTCGGGACACCCTCCACACCAGAGCCGCACACGGCGACATCAACGGAGTGTGCACCGCACGCGACCTCCGCGCGCTGCACGAGAACCGGGCCCACCAGGGCCGCCCGCACGAGCGGACCCCGAAGGCGGACGCCGTACGCGCCCCGAAGCGGCAGACCTCCTGAGGATCCGGGGGCGGTCCCGTCAAGGCAGGGCGAGGACGCAGAGTTCGTGGCCCTCCGGGTCGGACAGGCAGGTCCATGGGGCGTCGCCCTGGCCGAGGTCGAGGTCGGTGGCGCCGAGGGCCCGCAGCCGGGCCACCTCCGACTCCTTGTCGTCACCGGGGTACGGCATCAGGTCGAGATGGACGCGGTCCGGCACGGCCTTGGCGCCGGGCGTGCGGAGGAACTCCAGATACGGGCCGACCCCCTTGGCGGAGCGCAGTACCGCGTGTTCGCCGGTCACCTCGTGCAGGGTCCAGTCCATCGCCCCGCCCCAGAACCGGGCCATGGCCCGCGGATCCGCGCAGTCGACCACCACCGCGGCGATCGGCCCGGTGTCCCGGTAGATCTCCCGAGGCTCCAGCACACAGAATTCGTTGCCCTCCACGTCGGCCAGATTGACCCACGGGACATCGCCCTGGCCCACGTCGACGGGCGTCGCGCCGAGAGCCGTCAGGCGCTCGACCAGGTCCGCCTGGTGGGCGGCGGAGGTGGTGGCGAGGTCGAGGTGCGTCCGGTTCTTCGTCGGCGTCTTGGCCTCCGGGACGGGAACGACATCGATGCCGACGGTGACCGGGTCCGGCCAGACCAGGTCGCGGGCAGGACCGACATAGGTTGTCACACCGGGGGTGTGAGCGGTCCAGCCGAGCGCCTCCGCCCAGAACCGGCCGACCGCCGAGTGATCAACAGCCTTGATGTTCACTTGAACAGGTCGCAAGGGCATGTCTGCGATCCTAGGACGCCACTTCAGGTGGTGACCGCCCGGTGCAGCGACCCCGACCTGTCGTTCGCGACGGACATCGACCGCGCCCAGGCCCGTGCCAGCCACGAGCACGTCCTGAACCGGTCGGCCACCGTCATCGCCGCCGGTCACTTCACCGGGACCGTGTTCGGACGGGCCACCGGCGAGCAGCCCTTGTGGACGCCCTGCTGATCTGCGGCTCAAGCACGCGCCCACCAGGTCAGCGCCGGGCGCTGTCACCCCCCGGCCTCCGGAACAGCGCCTCCGGTCCGTTCTCCGCGCGCCATTGCTCGTAACGGGAGACCAGGTCGGGGATCTCCGCCCAGAGGAAGGCGTAGAGGTTGTACATCTCGCGGATGCGGGCGCGGGGGGTGTCGGTGAGGGCCGGGTCCGCCAGGGCGTGGTCCAGGAGGTCAAGGATCTCGGAGATATAGCGCTCGCCGTCGCGGTAGACACCGACCCAGGCGTTGGGGGCGATGGTGAAGAGGTCGCGGCGGGTCTCCGGGGAGACCGTGCGTTCGATCAGACCGAGGTTGATCAGCAGGCGGCCCATGGTGGAGACGGTGGCCGCGCTCGCGCCCAGCCGGGTGACCAGGTCCTTGCTGGAGAGCTGAGGCTCCTCGGTGATCAGCAGCAGTCCGAGCATCCGGCCGGCCATCCGGGGCACCTGCCCCTCGAACGCCTGGGCCATCCGGTCGGCGAACTCCAGCTCCGGCTCCGGCTCCGACCTCTGCTTCTTGTCCTCCTTCGGCATGGGCGTGACCTTACCAATCGGAATCCATGAAGGGTATTCCATCACCGATAGATGATCTTCAGAAGATACTGAACGACATTTTTCATTGACTTGATGACGTTCACCTCCCAATAATCGGCGCACCGTGACCGCGGCAGTACCACCCGCGGCTTCCGTCCCGGCCATCCCCGGCCCCAGCCACCCCCCGGTCCACAGCGTCGCGGAGGAAACATGTCCGAGAGACCCTCGACATCGACATCGACATCGAGATCGAGATCGAGATCGACAACGGTGGCAGCCTCATCCGCTCCACCGCCCGGCGGTCGGCACGCCGATCGCTCGGTCATCGCTCTCATCGGCCTGCTGACCGTCGTCATCGGCGCCCTGGAGAGCATGACCATCCCGATCCTTCCGCTCATCCAGGGGGATCTCGGGCTCACTCCGGCCCAGGCCGCCCTGATCCCCAGCACTTTGACCATCGCCGGGGCCCTGGCCACGCCCTTCGTCGGGAGTCTCGCCGACCGGTACGGCGGGCGCCGGGTGCTGGCCGCCGTGGCGGTGCTGGTGGTCGGCGGGGCAGGTGTCTCCGCGTTCGCCGGTACGTTCCCGCTGCTGGTGGGCGGGCAGGCGCTCCAGGGCGTCGGGGTGGGCTTCGTACCGCTCGGGCTCGTGCTGCTGCGGGAACGGTTCGCCGCGCCGAAGCGGTCCGTGGCCGTCGGGTTCGTCGCCGGGATGTTCACCCTGGGCGGGGGCCTGGGGGTCGTTCTCGCCGGGCCGATCGCCGAAGGGCTGTCCTGGCGGTGGATGTTCGGACTTCCGGCCGCGCTGATCGCCTTGTTCGCGGTGATCGCGTACGTGGTGCTGCCGCGCGGGGAGAAGACGGCGGGCGGCGGCCACATGGCGCTGGACTGGGGCGGCGGCGCGCTGCTCGCCGGGGCGCTGTTCTCGCTCATGCTCGCCCTGACCGAACTGCCCGAACGGGGCTGGACCTCCCCCTTCGTCCTGGGCTTCCTCGCCGCCGCGCTCGCCCTGTGCGCGCTGTGGGTGCTGGTCGAACTGCGGGTGCGTGAGCCGCTGGTGGATGTGCGGATGCTCGCCCGGCCCGTGGTGCTCGGCGGCACACTGCTCGCCGTCGTCCTCGGCAGCGGGTACGCGGTCGCCTATCTGGCGATCCCGCAGCTGGTGGTCACGCCGGTGGAGACCGGGTACGGGCTCGGCGGCACGGTCACCGACATCGGGCGGTATCTGCTGCCGGGCGCCGTGATCGCCGCGGTCGCCGGGCCGCTGGCCGGGCTGGCGGGACGGCGGTTCGGCGCGCGGGCCGTGGTGGTCGCGGGGCTGCTGGTCGCCGTGGCCGGTTCGCTCACCGGGGCCTGGCTGCACGATGCGGCCTGGCAGCTCATCCTGGTCTTCGCGCTGCTCGGCGCGGGTGTCGGCGTCGGCCTGACCGCGCTCTACAACGGCATCCTCGACACCGTGGACCCCGCCGAGACCGGCGCCGCGACCGGCATCAACACCGTCGCCCGCTCGATCGGCATCGCCCTGGGCCTTCAGATCTCGGCGGCGGTGATCTCCCGCTCGGCCCATGGGTCGGCGACCGGGCTGCCGACCGAGTCCGGCTACACCAGCAGCTTCCTGGTGGCCGCCGCGATCACCGTCCTGGCCGTGCCGCTGGCCTGGGCGATCCCCCGGTTCCGGCGGGCCGGGTCCGCCCCCTGATCCACCGCCCGCCCGGACCACCGACCTTCCCAGGGAGTCACCCATGACCCGCACGCCCTCCGACACCGCCGCCCGCTCCCTCCTCGGAGCCGTCGCCCGGGACGAACCCGGCGCCCTCGACCGGCTCTCGGCCGCCCTGCGGGAGGCGGGCGGGCCGCTGCTCGCGCCGCTGGCGGGCGGGGGGTGGGCCGTCACCTTCGTCCATCTCGGCCCGGCCGCGCATGTCGAGGTCTCCTCGCAGCTCACCATGGACGCCGAGGGGCGGCCCGCGTCCATGGAGCGGATCGCGGGAACGGACATCTGGCAGCTGACCGTTCCCGTCACCGACGACCGGCTCTCGGTGGTCTACAGCTACTCCGTCGACAACCCCTACGCGACCAAGTCCCTGAGCGAGGTGATGGAGCTGATGCAGGCGGGCGCGTACCAGGACGTCATGGACGCGCATCTGCGCGCGGCCCGCCCCGATCCGTTCAACCCCGATCTGATCGTTTCCGCGCACGCGTCCCTGACCCCGGGCGCCGAACGCACCCATGACTCCGTGCTGACGCTGCCCGGCGCCGACTCCGAGGTCTGGTTCGGGCCCGGCGCGGGCCCCTGTACGGAGCGGGGCACGATCACCGAGCACCGGGTGCCGTCCGCCGTGTTCGGCGACGAACGCGAGGTGGCCGTCCAACTGCCCGCCGGATACCGCGAGGGCGACCGCTGTCCGCTGCTGTTCCTGCTCGACGGCGAGTATCACCTCGACCACTACCCCGAGATCGTGGACAACCTGATCGCGGCCAAGGCCGTCCCGCCGACCGTCGTGGCCTACGTCCGGAACAAGGACGCCATGTCCCGGATGGTGGAGATGTGCTGCAACCCCGATCTCGTACGGCAGTACGCGGACGAGCTGCTGCCCTGGCTGCGCGCCGAGTTCGGGGCGGGCACGGATCCGGCCACCACCGTGGTCTCGGGGGCCAGCTACGGCGGGCTGGCCTCGGCCTGGCTGGCGTATCGGCGGCCGGAACTCTTCGGCGGGGTGCTGTCCCTGTCGGCGTCGTACTGGTGGGGGCTGAAGGACCAGTTCGGCGGGGCGGAGGGGCCGTACGCCATGGGGCGTGACGGTGAGCCGGAGTGGCTGACCCGGCGGATCGCCGCCGGCCCGGACGGGCCCTCGCCGCTCTCCCCCACCCGGTTCTGGATCGCCGCGGGCACGCTGGAGACCCAGCCGCTGCCCGGCGGCATCACCCTGCTGTCCGCCAACCGGCACGCGCGCGATGTGCTCACCGCCAAGGGCTACGACGTCCGGTACGACGAATTCCCCGGCGCGCATGAACAGGCGGGATGGCGGCGGACGTTCGCTCGGGGGCTGCGGTATCTGCTGGGCGGGTGAGTCCGCTCATCTTCGATCAGAGCGTTCGCTCGGACCGGACCCTTGATACGGGTCACATGTCGGCGTCGGCGAGGTCGAGGTCCTCCGGGGACAGGCCGACGGTCACTTCGCCGTCCACGGCGCCGACGGCAAGACCCCGTGGTCCTCCGGCACGGCGGGCAACCCCGGCGCCCAGTTGGTCATCCAGGCCGGTGGCGACGTCATCATCCTCTCGGCGGGCGGGCGGAGCCGGCTGGTCGGCGGGCACCCAGCACCGAGTCACCCAGCACCGAGTCACCCAGGGGCCGTAACGACACAGTCACCCACCCACTAGGAGACATCCCTGAGCACTCCGATGCAGGCGAACCCAATACAGACACACACCAGACGCTCAGCACCATCCTGAGCAGCCACTCCCACGTGCTGAACAACATCTCGACGAACTGCGTCGACACGGACCAGAGCAACCCTTACGCTCGTCAATCTGGCCCGGCTCTACGCCGATCCGCAGTGGTCAGCGGCCGTTGACACTGCTGCGGGAGGTGTTTCCGCAGGACTCAACTCATATGACCGGCATGGGCGAAGCCCATGGTGAGTGGCTGGACAGAACGACGGTCACGGAGCTGGGTACGGCACTGGAACAGCCGTCCACATTGACCCCGACCGAGTACATGGGTCCACGAACCCGCCCGCCTGGGCTTATCGTAGGGACTTAGTGTCTGTAACTGACCCCTAGCACAGCGCCTTCCCACATGACTCGGGAACGAGGCCCTGATGTCAGTTCGGGCAACGGTTCCGTACTATCGGGTCAATCAAGCGTGCCAGGAAGGTTGTGAGCACAATGTCCGAACCCACCACCTCAGTCGCCGGGGTGACTTCACAGTATGCCGCGAAGGTATCGGAGGATCTGGAGCGCAACCTCAGGGAGCAGCAGCGAGTCAGTGCCGACATCGTTGCACTTCAGGAGCAGTTGACTGCCCTGGAGGGCGACCATGTCGTCCTGAACAGCCTCCAGCAGGCGCTCGGTGTGAGTGAGTCTCCCGCCGAGTCCGCCGAGTCCGCCGGGCCGGTCGCGTCGGTGGAGCCCGCGGCGGAGTCAGTGACCGCCCCCGCCGAGGCTGCCACGACCGAGCCCGCCGCCGAGCCCACTGCGGCCGAGTCGGCCGCAGTGGTCCCCGCGCCCCGCAAGAAGCCCGCCAAGGCACCGGCCAAGACGGCGGCCAAGTCGACTACTGCCAAGTCGACTGCCGCCAAGTCGGCGGAGAAGACCACCGCCAAGACCGCCACCAAGACGGCCGACAAGCCGGCCGACAAGCCGGCCGACAAGGTGACTGACAACGCGGCCGACGAGCCGGCCGACAAGCCGGCGGCCGAGAAGCCCAAGGCCAAGAAGGCGGCGCCCGCGAAGAAGGCCGCCCCGGCCAAGAAGGCCACCCCGGCCAAGAAGACGGCCCCGGCCGCCAAGTCGACGCCGGCCACGAAGGCCGCGGAGAACGGCGCCGCGTCACCCGCCGCCGCGCAGGGCACGGCGGACACCGCCGCCGCGCAGCCCACCTTGGTCCAGCTCATCCGCGAGCACCTCTCGGGTCAGCAGGAGCCGCGCTCGGCGGCCGAGATCACCGGGGCACTGGGTGAGCAGCACCCCGACCGCACGGTGAAGATCACCGTCGTACGCACCACGCTGGAGGGTCTGGTCGCCCGCAGTCAGGCGCAGCGCAGCAAGCAGGGTTCGTCGGTCTTCTACACCGGTCCGGCGGAGGCGGAGACCGCCGCCCAGCCGACCGCCTGAGTCCGGCTCACCCCGGGCAGGCCGCCGGGGTGACTCCTTCGAGTGGAACAACTGCCCGGGCCCCGGCCCCGGCAGGCTGACAGGTGCGGTGCCCAGGCCGGTCCTCAGGACGGCGGGGGTGGGCACGGCCCTGTGGATCCGGTCCGTCTCCCACCCTCGGGCACCTCATGGCGAGCCCCATATGGAGAGATCATCTCCACTTTTTGGGCGGAGGAAGCCCTGGGACAGGACGAGCAACAGGGGGTACGGGGTTCAGCGCGTCCGGCGGGTGACCGCCCAGACACAGATGAGGCTCACAAGGGTCACCCCGGTCAGATACAAGGTGATCGGGGTGGTCGAGGACCAGTTGGTGTAAAGGCCGGTGGCGATGGTCGGGGCGATACCGCCGCCCAGGATGGAGCCCACCTGGTAGCCGAGCGAGGCCCCGCTGTAGCGGACCTCGGCCTTGAAGAGGCCGGAGAACAGTTCCGCGATGGGCCCGTACACCACCCCCATGAACACGGCGGTGACGAGCAATGCCAGCAGGATCAGAGGCGGTTCGGCGGTGTCGATGACCGGGAAGAGCAGGGCCGCGCAGCCCACCAGGCCGATCGAGCCGGTCAGCAGCACCGGGCGCCGGCCGCGCCGGTCACTGAGGGCGGCGGCCCCGGGAATGACCGCGAGCCACACCAGGGAGGCGATGAGCGTGAAGGTGAGGATCAGGTTGCGGCTCAGTTCCAGCACGGTGGTCGTGTAGGCCAGCAGATAGGCCATGAAAATGTAGCCGACCGCGTTGATGCCGATGAACGCCCCGGCGGACAGGCACACTTCGCGCCAGTTCTCGCGCAGCACGGTGGCGATGGGCATCCGCCGCTCGGACCGCTCCTTCTTGACCCGCTCGAAGTCCGGGCTCTCGGTGACGGTCAGCCGGATCACCAGTCCGGCGATCACCATGACCGCGCTGGCCAGGAACGGCACCCGCCAGCCCCAGGACAGGAACGCCTCGCCGCTGAGGTTGGTGGTGAGTCCGAGGAACACCAGGTTGGCGAGGATGAGTCCGCCCGGCACACCCATCTGCGGGAAGCTGCCGTAGAAGGACTTCTTGCGCTCCGGGGCGTGTTCGACGGCCATCAGCACCGCGCCGCCCCACTCGCCGCCGACCCCGATGCCCTGGATGAAGCGCAGGGTGACCAGCAGGATCGGCGCCCAGACGCCGACGGTGGCGTAGGTGGGCAGCAGGCCTATGCCGACGGTCGCCAGGCCCATGGTGAGCAGCGAGATCACCAGCATGGACTTACGGCCCACCCGGTCGCCGAAGTGGCCCATGACGATGCCGCCGACGGGGCGGGCCAGGAAGCCGACGGAGTAGGTGGCGAAGGAGGCCAGCGTGCCGGCCGCCGGGGAGACCGACGGGAAGAACAGCGGGCCGAAGACGATGGCCGCGGCCAGGCCGTAGATGAAGTAGTCGTACCACTCGATGGCGGTGCCGATGAAACTCGCCGTGGCCACGCGCAGCGGGCGGACCCGTGGCGGGCTGAGTGCCTGGGACAGATTTCGGTCGAGGGTCATGTGTGGTGTCTCCTGACAGGGGTGAGCGGAGCCGTCGGAGAGAGCGCGGCGGGAACGGGCGTGCGCAAGGGGGCCCACAAGGGCGGCGGGCCTCGCTCTCCGGCACCGGGTGTGGGGGGCGGGAGCGAGGCGCGGCGACGCACACGGAGGGCGGAGGCACGGTGGCGCCTCGGCCGCCTTCCGCCGACGGGATGAGGGGACGTCCGCGGCCGTGTGGACCAGGAGAGGGCAGTACCGACCGAACGATTGGTCGTTTCGTGCTTGGTAAGTAAAGGCAGCGCCACAACCGGTGTCAAGAAGCTGCGCACAGGGAAGTCGGGCGGCCCGACTCCTGACTGCCGACTGCCGACTGCCGACTGCCGACTGCCGACTGCCAACCGCCTGACCGCCTGACCGCCAGGGCCCCGGTACCGCGCCGGGCACACAGCGGCCATGGTTAGCATGAGGTCATGACTGAGATGTCCCGAGGCGCCGGTTCGCCGGACGGCGATCGTCCGCTGCGGCGGGACGCGGCGCTCAACCGGGAGAAGATCCTGCACGCGGCACGGGAGATCTTCGGGGAGCGCGGGCTGAAGGTCACGCTCGACGACGTGGCCCGGCACGCGGGCGTGGGCGTGGGCACCGTGTACCGCCGCTTCCCCACCAAGGAAGCGCTGGTGCGGGCGCTGTTCGAGCACGATCTGCGGATGCGTCAGGAGACGGCCGAGAAGGCGCTGGCCCACCCCGACCCCTGGCAGGGCCTGGTCGACTTCCTCGTCCTGATGGCGGGCGACCTCGCGGAGAACCGCGGCCTGCACGAAGTGATCATGATGGGCACCCATAGCTCCGCGTCCATCGAACGGGCCCGCGGCGGCATGCGCCCGTTCCTGGCGGAGCTGATCGAACGCGCCCAGGAGAGCGGCGACCTGCGCCCGGAGGTGACGCCCTCCGATTTCCCGGTCATCGTCCATATGCTGGCCGGATCCAGCCGCTTCACCCAGGGCATGCGCCCCGACATCTGGCGCCGCTACCTGGAAATCCTCCTGAACGGCCTCCGCCAACGCCCCGACAACCCACCCCTGACAACCCCGAGCCTGAGCGACGAGGTGGTGGAACAGGTGATGGGCTTCAGCAGGCCGGAGGGAAAGGCACAGTAGGACGAGGCAGGGCAGGCGAAGCCTGCCCCTCAGGGGCGGCAGGCGAAGCCTGCCCCTCAGGGGCGGCAGGCGAAGCCTGCCCCTCAGGGGCGCGGGGAACTGCGCGAACAACCACGACGAGCCGGAAACCCGCCCACCGAACAGCGACCCGGCAGACGCTGGGCGCCGCCGCTGCCCCCAGCGGAGCGCTCAGCTGTCGAAGTCCACCGTCAGTTTCTCCGACACCGGATACGACTGGCAGGTGAGCACATACCCGGCGTCGACCTCGGCGGGTTCCAGGGCGTAGTTGCGGCGCATGTCGGCCTCGCCGTCGGTGACGCGGGCGCGGCAGGTGCCGCAGACTCCGCCCTTGCAGGCGAAGGGCACGTCGGAGCGGACCCGGGCGGCGGAGTCGAGCAGGCTGCGGTCGCGGGGCAGGGCGGCGGTGGTGGACCGGCCGTCGAGGGTGAGTGTCACCTCGCTGACCGGGCCGGCGGCCTTGGCGTCCTCCCGCCTCAGCGGCGCGGGCGCCACGTCGTCCGCGAAGAACAGTTCCTGATGGACCCGCTCGCGGGGCACGTCGAGCCGGCCGAGGACCTCGCGGGCGTCACGGACCATGCCGTGCGGGCCGCACAGCCACCAGTGGTCGGCGCCGGGGACGTCGATCAGCGCCTCGACCAGCGCGGCGAGCCGTTCGCCGTCGAGCCGCCCGGAGAGCAGGTCCGCCTCACGCGGCTCGCGCGAGAGGACATGGGCCAGCTGGAAGCGCGTACGGTACTCGTCCTTCAGGTCGGCCAGTTCGTCCGCGAACATCACGGTGTCGCTGCGGCGGTTGCCGTAGAAGAGCGTGACCCGGGAGCGGTCGTCGGCGGCCAGCACGGACTCCGCGATGGAGAGCATCGGCGTGATGCCGGAGCCCGCCGCGATCAGGACATGGTGGCCGGGGGTGGCGAGGTCGGGTGTGAACAGGCCGGTGGGCGCCATCACCTCGACGGTGTCCCCGGGCCGGGCGCCCCGCACCAGCCAGGACGAGAAGAACCCGCCGGGCACCTCCCGCACCCCGATCCGCGGCACCGACCCGGCCGGCGAGCAGATCGAGTACGACCGCCGCTCGTCCCGCCCGTCCACCTGACGCCGCAGGGTGAGCGACTGCCCGGGCCGAAAGGCGAACTCCGCCACCAGGCCCTCGGGAATCTCAAAGGTGACAGCCACCGCGTCCTCCACCAGCCGCTCCACGGAGGCGATCCGCAGGACGTGGAAGGCGGGACGCCTCCGGCGGGGGGTGGGGGTGTCGGCGCCGGGCGCGACGGCGTTGACGGCGTCGGCGCCAGACGCGGGCGCATCAGCGCCAGGCGCGGGCGCCTCGGTCGCAGGCGCCCGGCTCCCGGACGCCGCCGGACCCCCGGCGTTCCGGGTCGGCGGGCCCGCCGTCGGCGCGGTGGCACCCGTCGGTGCCGTCACCTCTGCCATCAGATCTCCTTGACGTACTCGAACGGCTCATGGCAGGCCCGGCAGCGCCACAGGGCCTTGCACGAGGTGGCCGCGAACCGGGAGGTCTCCTCGGTGTCGGCGGAGCCGCAACGCGGGCAGGGGACGGTGCGCCGGGTCGGGGCGAGGACCAGCGGGACCGGGCCCGCCGGGTGGCGCGGGGCGGCGCCGGGCGGGGCGATGCCGTGCTCGGTGAGCTTGCGGCGGCCGGCCTCGGTGATCCAGTCGGTGGTCCAGGGCGGATCCAGCACCGTACGGATCGCCACCCGCTCGAACCCGCCCTCGCGCAGCCGCGCCGCGACATCCGCGCGCATCTCGGCCATCGCCGGGCAGCCCGAGTAGGTCGGGGTGAGACTGGCGACGACCGTGCCGTCGGCCTCCACGCGCACGTCCCGCAGGACGCCCAGGTCGGCCAGGGTGAGCATGGGCAGCTCGGGATCCGGCACCCGCTCGGCGATGTGCCGGGCGCGGCGGGCACGGGTCAGGACGGTCGCTGTGTCACCGGCGGCGTCGGTCGCCGGACCGGTCGTCAGGCCGGGCGCGGCATCGGCCATGTCGGTCACCATGTCGCCTCCGGGTGGGCTCGGGCCAGGGCCTGCAACTCGGTGAGCAGTGGGGTCAGGTGGGCGGTGTGTTCGCCGTGCCGTCCGTCGCCGGGCAGTGCGGGCGGGCGGGGCAGCGGGAGGCCGGCGGCGTCCAGGACCTGCTTCAGGTCGGCGCAGACCTGCTCGCGGGCGTCGTACGCGCGGAACAGCTCCTCCTGGTAGGGCGCCAGCGCCTGGAGCGCGGCCGTCATCCGGGCCCGGGACTCGTCCGTGCCGTCACCGAGCCGTACGGCCCACTCGGCGGCGTACTGCCGGTGGTAGGCCAGCTCCTTGACCCCCTTGGCCGCGATGGCCGCGAGCACCGGATCGGCGGTGGCGGACAGCTCGGTGAGGTGCGCGAGGCGCCAGCTGGCGAACAGCAGCAGCCGTACGATCGAGAACGCGAAGTCGCCGTTGGGGAGTTCGGCCAGGCGTACGTTGCGAAAGGCGTCGGGGTCGCGGAAGTACGCGTAGGCGTCCTCGCCGCGCCCGGTGCCGTCGGCCTGTCCCGCGCGGGAGTACAGCAGCCGGGTCTGGCCGAGCAGGTCGAGGCCGATGTTGGCGAGCGCGACCTCCTCCTCCAGCTCGGGCGCGCGGGTGACCCACTCGGCGAGCCGCTGGGCCAGCACCAGGGCGTCATCGCCGAGCGCCACGCAGGTCGCGGCCAGTCCGGCGGCGTCGACGCCGGGCGGGACGGTGGTGTCCACGCCGTGCAGCGGGTCCTCGAAGCCGGTGCCGAAGGCCCAGCGGGCGTCGCTGTCGTCATGGCCCTCGGCCAGGCTCAGGTAGACGTGGTCGTCGCTCATCGCCGCCCGCCTGTCATGGTGTCGCTCATCCTCGGCTCCTAGATGTGCGGGACATCCTCGGGGATGTCGTAGAACGTGGGATGGCGGTAGACCTTGTCGGCGCTGGGCGCGAAGAAGGGGTCCTTCTCGTCGCGGCTGGTGGCCGCGATGTGCTCGGAGCGCACCACCCAGATGCTCACGCCTTCGTTGCGCCGGGTGTAGAGGTCGCGGGCGTGGGTGAGGGCCATCTCGTCGTCGGCCGCGTGCAGCGAGCCGACATGGACGTGGTTGAGTCCGCGCTTGCCGCGCACGAACACCTCGTACAACGGCCAGCCGTCCTTCGTCTGGGGCTTCTGCGCACCGGTCATGCCACGGCCTCCGCACGGGCTCGGGCCGCCTGCTTGGCGGCGTGGGCGGTGGCGGCCTCGCGGACCCAGGCGCCGTCCTCGTGCGCGCTGGTACGGCGTTCCATGCGCTGCGCGTTGCACGGGCCGTCGCCGCTGATGACCCGCTTCAGCTCGCTGTAGTCGGGGGTGCCGAAGTCGTGGTGGCCGCGCTCCTCGTTCCAGCGCAGTTCGGGGTCGGGCAGGGTGACGCCCAGTTTCCCGGCCTGCGGCACGGTCATGTCCACGAAGCGCTGGCGCAGTTCGTCGTTGCTGTGCCGCTTGATCTTCCAGGCCATGGACTGCGCCGAGTTGGGCGAGTCGTCGTCGGGCGGGCCGAACATCATCAGGGACGGCCACCACCAGCGGTCCACCGACTCCTGCACCATCGTGCGCTGGGCGTCGGTGCCGCGCATCATCGTCATCAGCAGTTCGTAGCCCTGGCGCTGGTGGAAGGACTCCTCCTTGCAGACCCGGACCATGGCGCGCGCGTACGGGCCGTACGAGCTGCGGCACAGCGGCACCTGGTTGCAGATCGCGGCGCCGTCCACGAACCAGCCGATGACGCCGACGTCGGCGAAGGTGGGGGTGGGGTAGTTGAAGATCGAGGAGTACTTCTGGCGGCCTTCGAGCAGCCGCTGGGTCAGGTCATCGCGGTCGGCGCCGAGGGTCTCCGCGGCCGAGTACAGATACAGGCCGTGCCCGGCCTCGTCCTGGACCTTGGCGAACAGGATCGCCTTGCGGCGCAGCGAGGGCGCCCGGGTGATCCACTCGCCCTCGGGCTGCATGCCGATGATCTCCGAGTGCGCGTGCTGGGCGATCTGGCGGACCAGCGTCCTGCGGTACGCCTCCGGCATCCAGTCCCGCGGCTCGATCCGCTGGTCACGCGCGATCGTCGCGTCGAAGTAGGACTCCAGGTCCCGCATCTTCCTCCCACCTTCCCAACCGACCATTCGTTCGGTTCATCATACGGCGATCCCCCACGGATCGCGCAACCCCCGGGGACGGCGAGCCCGAGTTTCGGGACGGCGAGCGTGAGTTTCGGAGCGGTGAGCTTGAGTTTCGGAGCGGTGAGCATGAGTTTCGGGGCGGTGAGCTTGAGTTTCGGGCGCGGGTGGTCGGGGGTCGCTCGCGCAGTTCCCCGCGCCCCTGAGAAGACGGGCGTGGACGCAGGCGCCTTTCAGGGG
>NZ_JBHYUG010000104.1:0-9937 GCF_042749375.1 Streptomyces sp. NPDC059477
GACGGCGCCGGACTCGACGTACCCCAGGAATGACCTGGGGGCGCCGTTTTTGGGGTGGGTCTTCCGGGACCGGCATGGGCGTGACATCCGCACGCCCATGCGGCCGGTGATCGCGATGTGTCCGGCGGTGGTCCGCGCGGACGCTGCCCGCGTCAGTCCACGCTGGGCAGGATGTGCGGCTCGGCGAGGTCGTCCTCGTACCCCGCGAGACGGATGGGGGCGGACCTGGCCCACACGTCGAGGCTGCCGATGTCGCCGGGCTTGCGGCCCGGTCGCTGCGGCCGTTCCTTGGGGGGCTGATCGCGATCGGTCTTCTCCGGTGTCACCGCGCACTCCTTATGTGTCGGGTCACCCTCGGGGCGTCGCCGGCCACACTGTGCTCCGGCACCCGACGCCCGCTCGGGTCTGGCTTGAACGGTCGGACGCGGTGGCGCCGGCATCTGGGTGAGAGCAGGCCGTGATGAACCGGCGTGTCCCGGGACGGACCATGGGTGTGGGTGGGACCCCTTGGTGCTGTCCGTCGCCCCCAAGATTAACCAAATGAGCGGGCCCCTGCTCGATGGGGCTGAAAACAACGGGTAACTATCGGACATCGCCACGTGGCCGAACAATCCATTTCTACACCTGTTTGTTACATAATGCGTCATTTTGGAGTCACTCGATCGGCGCAACGTGACGAACGGAGAGGCGAGCTGGTCGCGCAGTTCAAGCGCCGTTGGCTGAGCCGAAAGCTCGCCATGATCTGCTGCGTCGCGGTACCGCTGTCTCGCGGGAGGACTGACGCATGGAGCTGCGCAGCGTCGAGAAGCTGATGGACGTGCTGTACGCGTGCCGGGGCGCGTGGGACTCCCCCGACGGCACGGGCGACCCGGTGGACCTGCACGATCACGCCCTCCAGACCGCCGCTCTGCTGCGCCGCGGCCGACCCGCCGACAAGGAGCTCCAGATCGCCGGGCTGGTGCACGACATCGGGCACCTGCTGCGCCCCGGCGACGACGCCGGACACGCCGACCGTGCGGCGGACGCCGTGCGGTCCCTGCTCGGCGAACGGGTCTCCCGGCTCGTACGGCTTCATGTCCCCGCCGAGCGGTATCTCGCCGTCGTGTCGCCGGACCGGGGGCTGTCGCCGCGGAGCGCGCTGACCCTGTGGGCGCAGGGCGGGCCGATGAGCCCGGCCGAGGCCGCCGCCTTCGCCCGGGACCCGCTCGCCGAGGACGCCGTCGCCCTGCGCCAGGCCGACGAGGCGGGCCGGGTCGTGGGGCTCGACGCGGGGGTGCTGGAGGACTGGCGGACGGTGCTGGAACTGGTCGCGGCCCGGCACGCGCGCCTGGGGGCGGTGGACTGACCCCGGGATCGGGCCCCGTAAGGCCCGGGGCGTCGCCCTGTCCTGCCCGCCGCCCCCTTGCCGGAGCCCCCCGGGTCGGAGACCGCCGTCACGTCACCCCACCCGGGTCGGAGACCCCGTCACCCCGCCCCTCCCCGTGAATGGCAGCCCCCACCCCCCGATGCGATCGTGGAGGGAGCGTTCGTCGGCAGGCACAACCCCGGCGCTTTGGCGGGGCGCTCCGGTGGACGGTCGTGGAAGGTGGACCCGTTCATGAGCGACACCACACCGCCGCCGGCCTCCCCTCCGCCCCCGGTCCCCCCGGGCTCGGCCGGGGCCGGACACCAGCCGCCTCCGCCACCCCCGCCACCCCCGCCCCCGGCCACGCACACCAAGGGGGCCGATCACCGGGACCTCTCCCGGGTCGTCCTGTTCTACGCGCTCGCGCTGGCCGCCCTGCTGGTCGGCGTGGCCGCGCTGCTGATGGGCATCGCGTGGCTGGAGATGGCGGACACGGCGGACAACAGCCGCTCCATCTGGTGACCGCACACGCGCTGACCGCACCCCCGGTGACCGCCCGCGCGGCCCCGGTGGGCGTCGCTCACCAGTTCCCGGGCGCGTAGTCCTTCAGGAAGACGCCGTACAGGTCGTCGCCCGCCTCGCCGCGCACGATCGGGTCGTAGACGCGGGCCGCGCCGTCGATCAGGTCGAGCGGGGCGTGGAAGCCTTCGTCGGCGAGCCGCAGCTTGTCGTAGTGCGGGCGTTCGTCGGTGATCCAGCCGGTGTCGACCGAGGTCATCAGGATGCCGTCGGTCTCGAACAGTTCGGCGGCGCTGGTGCGCGTCACCATGTTCATCGCGGCCTTGGCGGCGTTGGTGTTCGGGTGCCCCGCGCCCTTGTAACCGCGGCTGAACACGCCCTCCATCGCGGAGACGTTGACGACGTACGCGTGCTTGCTGTCCGCCGCGCGGGCGGCCTCGGCCATCACCGGGCGGAGCTTGCTGATCAGGATGAACGGAGCCGTGTAGTTGCACAGCTGGGTCTCCAGGAGCTCGACCGGGGAGATCTGGTCGATGCTCTGCACCCAGGTGTTGGAGTCCACGACGTCGGGCACCAGGCCGCCGGCGTCGATGGCGGTGCCCGCGCGGTGCCGCTCCACGCTGGCGTTGCCCGCGACGAGCGCGAGGTCGGCGACCTGCTGGGCGTCGAGCCCCGAGATCCCGGCGGGCAGCGCGGCCAGTCCGTCGACCGCGCCGGAGCCGAAGGCGCCGATGACCTGGTGGGCGGGGAGTTCACCGGCGGGCAGCGGGGCGCTCTCGCCGTCGACGAGCGCGGCGTACGCGGAGGGCAGCCGTCGTACGGTCTGGGTGGCGTTGTTGATCAGGATGTCCAGCGGGCCCTGCTCGGTGATCCGGTCGGCGAGGGCGACGGCCTGGGCGGGGTCGCGCAGGTCGATGCCGACGACCTCCAGGCGGTGCAGCCAGTCGGCGGAGTCGTCCATGGCCTTGAAGCGGCGGATGGCGTCCTTGGGGAAGCGCGTGGTGATCGTGGTGTGGGCGCCGTCGCGCAGCAGCCGCAGCGCGATGTACATGCCGATCTTGGCCCGGCCGCCGGTGAGCAGCGCGCGCTTGCCGGTGAGGTCGGTGCGGGCCTCGCGCTTGGCGCGGTTCTGGGCGGCGCAGCTCTCGCAGAGCTGGTGGTAGAAGTAGTCGACCTCGACGTAGCGGGTCTTGCAGACGTAGCAGGAGCGGGGGCGCTGGAGTATTCCGGCGATCCGGCCCTGCTCGGTGCGGGAGGAGGGCAGCAGGCCCTCGGTCTCGTCGTCGATGCGCTCGGCGGAGCCGGTCGCGGTGGCCTCGGTGACCGCCTTGTCGTTGGCGGTCTTGGCGGCCCGGCGCTCCTGGCGGCGGCGCTGCTTGACCGTGCGGTAGATGCCGGCGGTGGCGCGGCGCACGGTGATGGCGTCGGGGTGGTCGACCTCCAGCCCGTCGAGTTCGGCCAGCACCGCGAGGCAGACGGCGAGCCGCTCGGGGTCGATGCCGGGCCCGTACGCCACCTGCTCCGGGATCGTCGGGCCGTCCTGTGTCACCGTCATCGCCGCTGCCGTTTCCCTGCTGCCCGCGCGGCGCTCCGTCCGCGTCCGCTGTCCGAACGGCGAATTTTACGGAGCGCCGGGCGCCGGGCCAAACCGTCAGCGGGCGGTGACGCCGGACTCGCAGGCGGTGATGAGCGCGGCCACCTCGTCGGACACCGCGCGGGCCAGCCCGTCCAGGTCCGGTACGGCCTCGGCGTCGGCGACCAGGCCGAAGTGGACGTGTCCCCGGTAGGTCGACATGGCGACGGCGAGGGACTGGCCGCGGGCGAGCGGGGCGTAGGGGTGGACGGCGGTGAGCGGGTTGCCGCCCAGCCGCAGGCACAGACTGGGCAGCGGGACGCTGGTGACGAGGATGTCGAACCAGAGCCGGGCGGCCTGGGCGGCCAGTGGTCCGCCGAGCCGGTGGCCGAGCGCCGGGACATGGTCGGCGAGCAGCGCGACGGCGCCCGCGCCGCGGCCGGGTCCGGCGTCCTTGTTGCGGTCCATGGCGGTGCGTACGGCGGCGAGGCGGGCGAGCGGGTCGGGGTCGTCGACCGGGAGCCGCATCAGGTACCCGGAGAGCCGGTTGCCCTGGGGGTGGGCGGTGCGCGGGCGGCGTTTGGAGACCGGGATCAGGGCGCGGGGCCGGACGCCCGCGCTGCCGTCGCCGCGGGCGTCGAGCCAGCGGCGCAGGGCGCCGGCCACGACGGCGATCAGGACGTCGTTGACGGTGCCGCCGACGGTCTTGCGGACCCGGTGCACATCGTCGAGGTCGATGATCACTCCGGCGGTGCGGCGGGTGCCGCTGGGCTCGGCGGTGAGTGCGGGCGCGGGGCGTGCGGTGAGGGTGGAGAAGGCGACGGACGCGCCGATGTCGACGGCCCGGCCGACGTCGGAGAGGGCGTCGCGGACCCGTCCGGGCAGCTTGCGGACGGCGGGCAGCAGTCCGCTGCGGGGTTCGGCGCGGCGCGGGCGCGGGGCGGGCAGGTCCAGGGGGTCGAGGATCGCGGCGGCCAGGGTCAGGGCGCGCAGTCCGTCGGCGAGGGCGTGGTGGAACTTGAACAGCACGGCGAAGCTGACGCCGTCCTCGCCGGGCAGTACGTGGGCCTCCCAGGGCGGGCGTCCGCGGCGCAGCGGGCGCTGCATGAGGCGGCCCGCCTCGGCCTGGAAGTCGCTGGTGGGGGCGTGCAGCCGGACGTGGTCCATCGGGTCGAAGCCGGGGTCGGGCTCGCGGGTGGCGCCGCCGACGGCGAGCGGGTGGCGCAGACCGGGCGGCTGCCAGACGTCGCGGATCCGCATGCGCAGTCCGGGGACTCCGGCGGCGCGGGCGGCGAGCAGGTCGGCGGCGTGGGCCCCGGCGGTGGGTGAGTGCGCGGCGAACACGCCGAGGGCTCCCAGGTGCATGGGGTGCCGGTCGGTCTCGATGTTCCAGAACGCCAGGTCGAGGGGTGCGAGCAGGTCAGGGGTCACGGCTTGCCTCGCGTCGACGACGGGTGGGCAAGCAGTGAATAACGTTCGACCGATTACGGTCAAGTACGATCAGGCTACGCTCAGTTAACATCGGATTACGTCGGTGAACCGTCCGCCTCTCTGATCACGCAGGTCACAGCCGTCACGTAACCCGTTCGGCCGCGCGGCCCCGGCACGGCCTCCGGACCCGCGCACGGGCCGGTGCGGGGGCGCGGGCAGGGTGAATTTCGGCCACCGCGCCCACCGCCGGACCGACCTCCCGGCGGTCGCCCGCCGGGCGTTAGGACACCTGCTGTCCCTTGCCCAGCGCGATCACGCCGCCCTTGGACACGGTGTACAACTCGGCGTCCCGGTGCGGGTTCACGCCGATCGTGGCGCCCGGCGGGACCTGCACGTTCTTGTCGAGCACCGCCCCGCGCACCACCGCGCCCCGCCCGATGTGCACGTTGTCGTGCAGCACCGAGCCCTGCACCACCGCGCCCGGATCGACAACCACCCCGGGCGACAGGACCGACCGGGTGACCTGCCCCCGGATCAGGCAGCCCGCGCTGATGATCGACTCGCTGGCCATGCCGCCCGCGTTGAACCGGGCCGGGGAGAGCTGATTGGAGTGGGTGTAGACCGGCCAGTGCCGGTTGTAGAGGTTGAACGCGGGGCGCTCGGCGATCAGGTCCATGTGCGCCTCGTAGTACGCGTCGAGCGTGCCCACGTCCCGCCAGTAGCCCTGGTCGCGGGTGGTCTCGCCGGGGACGTGGTTCTCGCTGAAGTCGTAGAGCTGTGCCTCGCCGCGGTCGGTGAGCTGGGGCAGGATCGAGCCGCCCATGTCATGGACGGAGCGCGGGTCCTCGGCGTCGCGCTGGAGCGCCTCGATGAGCGCCTTCGTGGTGAACACGTAGTTGCCCATGGAGGCGAACACACTGCCGGGGTCGCCGGCCAGACCGGGCGGGTCGGCGGGCTTCTCCAGGAAGCGGTCCACGGTCCGGCCGTCCGAGCCGGGGGTGATCACCCCGAACGACGAGGACTCCGCGCGCGGCACCCTGATCCCGGCCACGGTGACGCCCGCGCCGCTGTCGATGTGCTGGGTGATCATCTGGCGCGGGTCCATCCGGTACACATGGTCGGCGCCGAACACCGCCACGTACTCGGGCTGCTCGTCGTAGATCAGGTTCAGCGACTGGAGGATGGCGTCCGCGCTGCCCAGGTACCAGCGCGGGCCGAGCCGCTGCTGGGCGGGGACGGGCGTGATGTAGTTGCCGAGCAGGCTGGACATCCGCCAGGTGGTGGTGATGTGCCGGTCCAGCGAGTGCGACTTGTACTGCGTGAGCACGCAGATGCGCAGGATGTCGCCGTTGACGAGGTTCGACAGCACGAAGTCGACGAGCCGGTAGGTGCCGCCGAAGGTGACCGCGGGTTTCGCGCGGTCCGCGGTGAGCGGCATCAGGCGCTTGCCCTCGCCACCCGCCAGTACGATCCCGAGCACGGAAGGCCCTCCACGACGCATGGCCGCTCCCCTCACCCCTGGTCACCAGTGGACCCGCATGGTCCTGCCTGGTCCCGCCTGGTTGTCACCCATCCATGCCCCCGGGCCGGGTGTACTACGCCTGTTCGAGGACGTCCCCGTAGAGCCGGGCGGTCCGCCGGGCGATGGCGTCCCAGCCGAACTCCCCGACCGCGCGGGCGCGTCCCGCCGTGCCCATCCGGCGACCGGCCGCCGGGTCGGCGAGCACCGTGTCCAGCGCGGTGGCCAGGCTCTTCTCGAAGTCGTCGTCCACGTCGACCAGCAGGCCGCTCTCGCCGTGCGCGACGACCTCCGGGATACCGCCGACCCGCGACGCCACCACCGGTGTGCCGCAGGCCATCGCCTCCAGATTGACGATCCCCAGCGGTTCGTACACGGAGGGGCAGACGAAGACGGCCGCATGGGTGAGGAGCTGGATCACCTCGCCGCGCGGCAGCATCTGCGGGATCCAGTGCAGCCCCGCGCGCGCGTGGCCCAGCTCCTGGAACAGCTCACGGAACTCCCGGTCGATCTCGGGCGTGTCGGGGGCGCCCGCGCACAGCACGACCTGCGCCGCCGGATCGATGCCGCGCACCGCGCGCAGGAGGTGGTCCACGCCCTTCTGCCGGGTGATCCGGCCGACGAAGAGCACGTACGGCCGCTCCAGGTCCAGGCCGATCCGCTCCAGGACGTCGGTGGCGGGGTCGGGCCGGTACAGCGCGGTGTCGATGCCGTTGTGCACGACATGGACCCTGTCCTTGTCGAGCGCCGGGTAGCAGCCGAGGATGTCCTCGCGCATGGCGCCGGACACGGCGATCACCGCGTCGGCGGACTCGATCGCGGTGCGTTCGGCCCAGCTCGACAGCGCGTATCCGCCCCCGAGTTGCTCGGCCTTCCAAGGGCGCAGCGGCTCCAGTGAGTGCGCGGTCATGATGTGCGGCACGCCATGGAGGAGCTTGGCGAAATGGCCCGCGAGATTGGCGTACCAGGTGTGCGAGTGGACCAGTTCACGGTCCTCCAGGCCGGCGGCCATCGCCAGGTCCACGGAGAAGGTGCGCAGGGCGTCATTGGCGCCGTCGAGCGCGGACCAGGGACGGTGGCGTACGACACCGTCGGCGCGGCCCTCGCCCCAGGAGTGCACGGCCAGGTCGACCAGCGCGCTCAACTCGCGGGCGAGGAACTCGACATGGACGCCCGCCCCGCCGTACACGTCCGGCGGGTACTCCCGGGTCAGCAGTCCCACACGCACCCGGAACCCCCTGTTCGCCACGGCCGGTTCGAACATGGTCACCCACGAGGGGCGTCCGGGGAAGGGCGCCGTGGACCCTTGAGACAACAGTCACCGCACAGGCCCCCGTTGGGCACCCGGTAGTACAGGCAGCAGCTGCGGCGCCGGAAGGCGGTCCCGGTGAGGGTGCCGGTACCGGCGAGCAGGGGGTGGGTGAGCAGTTCCCGGGTCAGGTCACGGGCTCGCGCGGCGGCGTCGGTACGGCCATTGCGGCGCGCCCAGTGGTCCAGCTCGCGTCCGGCACCCGCCAGGGCGGAGGCGGCGTTGCCCCACAGCAGCCCGTCGGGGAGGCGGACCTGGGTGCGCAGGGCGGCGGCGAGGGGTTCGAGGTGGCCGTGCAGCACCATGGCGGCGAGGGTCCCGGGGTCGGCCGGGCGGGGGCGCAGCTCGGTCAGCCAGAGGTCGTCGGGGGCGCTCGCGTCGGGGTCCCAGCGCAGCAGCCTCGGGTCCAGGTCGGGGAGGTGGCCGTACCGGACGGCGCAGCCCAGGGCCACCGACCACAGGCGGGCGGCCAGACCCTGTTGGGCGATCGAGGCGGCGATCCGGGTCTCGGGCGCGCACAGCGACCGCTCCACCTTGCGGACACGGAAAGTCAGCGAAATTCGGTAAACATCCGACGTTGGATTTTCGTATGCTTGTGCGAGCGGCAAGGATGCGGCGGGCGCCCGTTCCGGGTCCACGACCGTACGCAGGACGAAGAAGCCGCCGAGCGGCCGGAGCGCGGCGAGAGCCGGGTCGAGGTCCACGAACAGCAGTAGTACCAGGGCTCTCGGGGTCCCGATCTCAGGGTGTCCCCCCTGAGGTGCCCGCCTGTGGGATGACGGAGCGCGCGGAGTACTCCATCGGCAGTAGGAGCCATTGAGTGCTCAGGTACGACGACGGGAAGCGATCGGGAGGGCATCGTTGTTGGCTATGAAAGCCGATCGTTCGCCGCGCCGGGCACCACGCCCCCGCCTGACGCAGAGGAGCCGCACATGAGTGCCCTCGCGTTCTCCGTGCTGCTGTCGCTGGTTTCCGCCATCGCGTACGCGGGTGGGGCCATCGTGCAGGAGCGGGTCGCGGAGGCCGCGCCCGCCTCGGCCGGCGAGCAGTTCGCCCCGCTGCGCCGTCCGGTGTGGTGGGGCGCGGTGGCGCTCAACGGCATCGGCGGTCTGCTGCACGTGGTCGCGCTGGCCTTCGGGCCGCTGAGTGTGGTCCAGCCGCTGGGCGCGCTCACCATCGTCTTCGCGCTGCCCATGGCGGCCATGTTCGTCGGCCGCAGGGCCGGGGCGACCGCCTGGCGGGGCGCCATCATGGCGACCCTGGGTCTGGCGGGCCTGCTGTCCCTGGTCGGCAGCACGGGCTCGCGGTCGCTGAGCGACGGCCAGCAGGTGGCGGCGTTCGCGGCGACCGCCCTGGCGGTGGTGACCCTCATGGCGGGTGCCCGCGCGGCGGCCCGGCACCCGGTGGCCCGCAGCGTGCTGCTGGCGCTGGGCTCCGGCATAGCCTTCGGCATGTCGTCCGTGTTCACCAAGACCGTGGCGGTCGAGTGGACCGGCGGTCCGGCCTTCTCCGACGTGCCCTCGCTGCTCGCGATCGGTGTGCTGGCCATCGCCGGACTGCTGCTGTCCCAGGCGTCCTACCGGGGCGCCGGACTGGCCGCGCCGCTGGCCACCCTGACCGTCGTGAACCCGGTGGTCGCGGCGGCCGTCGGCATCACGATGTTCGGCGAGACCTTCCGCTACGGCACGACCGGCACCGCGCTCGCGCTGAGCTGCGGCGTGGTCGCGGCGGGCGGACTGATCCTGCTGACCATCGAGCGCCTCCCAGGCGCCTCCCACCGGCCTCCCGGGGAGGTCGAGCCGTCCACGCCCGAAGGGCCGGAGACCGGCGTCCAGCGGGTCGCCCAGCGCGCCGGGGAAGCCCTGGACGCGTTCGTGCCGGGCCCGGCACGGGAGGGCGACAGCAGGATCGACGGAGTCGGCGGGGCCGTGCGCGCGAGCCGCACGGCCAGGACCCCGCGCAGGCCGGCCACCTCATCGGCGCCGGCCACCCCGGCCGTGCCGGACACCCCGGCGGGGCTGATGAACCGCCCCTACCCGGTGTACGGCGGGCCCTACGTCCCGCTGCCCCTGCTGGACCGGCACCGCACGCGGGTCAGATCCTGACCCCGTCGGCACCGACGGCCCCGCCGGGTGGTGCACGTCAGGCTTGGACGCGGGGGGGGGGGCCCCCCCGCCCCCGGCCCGCCGCGACGTCCCCCTCGGGGAGAGCCTGTGGACCGCGCGGCGCCGCCCGCGCGCC
>NZ_JBHYUG010000104.1:9947-30402 GCF_042749375.1 Streptomyces sp. NPDC059477
AGACCCCCACACACACACAGACACCCACCCCCCCTCCCCCGCCGGGGGGAGCGCCCCCCCGCGCCCCCCCCCGCCCCCCCCCCCCCCCCCCCCCCCGCGTCCGTCCGTCAGAGACCCGAGCGTCCGTCCGTTGAGACCCGCGGGTCCGTCCGTCAGACCTTGACGCCGCCCGCCCGCAGATAGGCCAAGGGGTCGATGTCCGTACCGAAGCCGGGCCCGGTCCGCACCTCGAAGTGCAGATGCGGGCCCGTGCTGTTGCCGGTGTTCCCGGACCGCCCGAGGCTCTGCCCGGCGGTCACCGACTGCCCGTCCTTCACATTGATCGCCGACAGGTGGGCGTACTGGCTGTAGCGGCCGTCCGAGTGCCGGACGATCACCTCGTAGCCGAAGGAGCCGCTCCAGCCCGCGCTGACGACCGTGCCCGCGCCGACCGACTTCACTGAGGTGCCGGTGGGCACGGGGAAGTCGACGCCGGTGTGGTAGCCCTTCGACCAGGAGGAGCCGGTGGTCCGGTAGCTGGTGCCGGTGGCCGCGGCGACGGGGGACACGCGGGACGCCTTCGCGGTGCTCTCGGACGTGCTCTTCGAGGACGTCTCCGGCTCGGCCGTCTCCTTCTTGGCGGGCGCGGGCGTGGGTGCGGGCGCCGCAGTGGCGGCCGTCTTGCCGTCCAGACTGAGGCGCTGGCCGGGCAGGATCAGGTTCGGGTCGGTGCCGATCGTGCTGCGGTTGGCCGAGTACAGGCCCTGCCAGCCGCCGGTGACCTTGCTCTCCCCGGCGATCCCGGACAGCGTGTCGCCGCGCACCACCGTGTACATCTCGGCCGTGCCCGCGCGGGACTGCGGGGTGGTCTGCGGCTGGACATCGGGCACGGCGGCCGGCACGGCCTTGGGCTGCGCAGCGGCGGCCGTGCTCTTGCCGCCCGGGTCGATGTCCGGCTCCACGCCGTCCCTGGTCAGCCCGGCGATCTGCGAGCACGTCGGCCACGCGCCGGGGCCCTGTCCGTCGAGGACCTTCTCGGCGACGGCGATCTGCTCGTCCTTGGTCGCCAGGTCCGCGCGGGCCGCGTACTGGGCGCCGCCGTACGCCTCCCAGGTGGACTGGCTGAACTGGAGCCCGCCGTAGTAGCCGTTCTCGGTGTTGATGCTCCAGTTGCTGGTCGACTCGCAGGCGGCGACCTTGTCCCAGGTGGCCACATCCGCGGAGTGCGCGACGCCGGCCCCGATGAACGGCAGGGCCATACCCGCGCCGCCCGCCGTGACGGTCAGTGAGGCGCGGTTGATCCTGTTCGGCTGGTACCGGCGGTGCCGGCCGCGTACGGCCATGAAGTGCCCCCTACGACCTGTGTCAGAGGGCCCAAAACTAGGGGGGAAGAACAGGCCATGACAAGACGGCAATCAGGCTCCCGCTAGGTCAAATGGCGGGTAACAGACCTTCGTTGGCCGGATTCCGGGTCCGGAGGGCGGGTCGGAGGGTGCGGCGGACCCGCCGTGTGCCACGTACTGAGACGTGCCGGGGTCCAAAGGTGCGCCCCGGGTGGGCGGACGTCAGGATGGCGGAGAGAGGTACCTTCACAGGATGTTCGACAGCAGGTTCATCAGGATCGAGGCATTCGATCAGATCGTTTTCGATCGAATGCTCTTCGACCGAATCGTTGAGGAGCAGGCGGAATGAGCAACACAGCCCAGATCGGCGTCACGGGTCTCGCGGTCATGGGCCGCAATCTCGCCCGCAACTTCGCCCGGAACGGCTATACCGTCGCCGTGCACAACCGCACCGCCGCGCGGACGCATGCCCTGGTGGAGGAGTTCGGGGACGAGGGCGAGTTCATCGCGGCCGAGACCGCGAAGGACTTCGTGGCGGCGCTGGAGCGGCCCCGCCGCCTGGTCATCATGGTCAAGGCGGGCGATCCCACGGACGCCGTGATCGAGGAGTTCGCGCCGCTGCTCGAACCCGGTGACATGATCATCGACGGTGGGAACGCGCACTTCGCGGACACCCGGCGCCGGGAACGCGAACTGCGTGACAAGGGCATCCACTTCGTCGGCATGGGCGTCTCCGGCGGCGAGGAGGGCGCGCTGCACGGCCCGAGCATCATGCCGGGCGGGCCGAAGGAGTCGTACGACTCGCTGGGCCCGATGCTGGAGAAGATCTCCGCGAAGGCGGCCGACGGGGCGCCCTGTGTGACGCATGTGGGTCCGGACGGCGCCGGGCACTTCGTGAAGATGGTCCACAACGGCATCGAGTACGCCGACATGCAGCTGATCGGCGAGGCGTACCAGCTGCTCCGCGATGTCGCCGGGTACGCGCCCGCGCGGATCGCGGAGATCTTCCGCACCTGGAACCAGGGGCGGCTGGACTCCTACCTGATCGAGATCACCGCCGAGGTGCTGTCCCACGTGGACGCCGCGACCGGCAAGCCGTTCGTGGACGTGGTGGTCGACCAGGCCGAGCAGAAGGGCACGGGCCGCTGGACCGTGCAGATCGCGCTCGACCTGGGCGTTCCGGTGTCCGGCATCGCGGAGGCGGTCTTCGCGCGCTCGCTGTCCGGGCACGCGGCGCTGCGGGCCGCGTCGCAGGGGCTCGCGGGTCCGACGGCGGTGCCGCTGGGCGAGTCCGAGGCGGCGGCGTTCGCGGACCGGGTCGAGCAGGCGCTGTACGCGTCGAAGATCGTGTCGTACACCCAGGGCTTCCACGAGATCGCCGCGGGCAGCGATGAGTACGACTGGGGTGTCGATCTGGGCGCGGTGTCCTCGATCTGGCGGGGCGGCTGCATCATCCGGGCGGCGTTCCTGGACCGGATCCGCTCGGCGTACGACGCGCGGCCCGACCTGCCGAGTCTGCTGTCCGACGAGACGTTCGCGCGGGAGATCGCGGCGGCGCAGGACGACTGGCGTGAGGTGCTGGTCGCCGCGACGCGGCAGGGGGTGGCGACGCCCGGCTTCGCCGCCGCGCTGGCGTACTACGACGCGCTGCGCGCCGAGCGGTTGCCCGCGGCGCTCACGCAGGGGCAGCGGGACTTCTTCGGGGCGCACACGTATCGGCGGACGGATCGCGAGGGGGCGTTCCACACGCTGTGGGGTGGGGATCGCTCGGAGGTCTCGGCGTAGCCGCTCCGCTGGGGTTGGCTGGTTCGCCCAGGGGGGCCCGGGCGGCTGTTCGGGGGCGGGTGCGGGTGGGTTGTGGCTGGTCACGCCGTTCCCCGCGCCCCTGAGGCGGCGTGGCGCCCGCCCCGCGTCCGTCGGCTCCGCGTCGGTTGCCTTGCGGAGCGGTGCGGGTGCGTGGGCGGGTGCGGGCCGGTGGGGGCTGGGCGCGCAGTTCCCCGCGCCCCTGAAGAGGGACGTTGCGCCCGCCCCCCGTTCCCTCGTGCCCGAGAAGGGTGGTCAGGTGAGGGGAGGGCCTGGTTCCGGGGTGGGGAAGGGTTCTGGGCCCGGGGGGATCGGGGAGGGGTTCGGATCCGGGGGTGGGGTCGGTCGTGGGGTGGGGGGTGGTTCCGGCCGGGGCAGGGGCTCCGGGGCCGGGGGTGGCTCCGGAGGGGGTACGGGGGTCGGGTAGGGGTCCGGGGGTGGGTGGGTCATGGTGGGGCCTCCCGCCGGTGGTCGCGTCGTGGCTGTTGGAGCTGTTGGAGTACTCCCCCGCCTGTCCGGCGTACGTACCGTCACTCACCCGCGCGGGGCAAGCCGGGTCACATCCCTCGGCCCCGCTGCCCGGGCGGGGCAAGCTCGGTCCCCGCCCGGGCAGTGTGCCGGGCCTCAGGGCTCGCGCGGGGCGAGCGCCAGCCGGGCCGCTGCCGACAGGCCGGGGCGCGGGCTGGTCAGGACCGGGACGTTGGTCGTGGTCAGGCGGGCGGCGGGGGCCATGGACGCCTGGGCGAGCACGATGACGTCGGCGTCGGTGACGGCGTCCGCCGCGGCGGCCACCAGCCGGGCGGAGCCGACCGGATCGCCGGCGCTGAAACGCTCCCAGGCGCCCTCCACCAACCGTACGTCGGCCGGGCCCGGTCGCCCGGCACGGCGGCGCTCCTCGTCGATCAGGGCGGCCGTCGGGCCGAGGGTGCTCTCGACCGTGGCGAGGACGGTGATCCGGGGGCCCACCGCGACCGCGGCGGCGGCCATCGGACGGTCGACCCGGAGCACCGGGACCGGCGCGGCGAACGCCTCGGCGGCCCCGCCGATGGTGGAGCAGGTGCACAGCACGGCCCTGGCGCCGTCGGCCACGGCCCGCGCCACGACCGCGCCCACCGCACCCGTCACCGCCTGCGGACCCTCCCGGCGGGCCCGGTCGAGTAGGTCCTCGTCCACGAGGTGTTGCAGCACCAGGCCCGGATGGTCCTCGTCACGCAGGGCGTCGAAGACCGGGACATGGATGGGTGAGGTGTGCAGCAGCGCGAGCACGGCGGCGTACCTCAGAACCGGCCGGGGTGCGCCACCAGCCACTCCCGCGCCGCGCGCAGCAGCTCGGGGTCGGCCGCCGGGGCGTCCTCGGGGTGCCGGGCCGCCCACTGGACGACGTACGGGCACAACGGCGCCACGGCGACGCCCTCGCGCGCGGCGATCGCGTACAGCTCGCGCGCCAGCGATCCGGCGATGCCCTTGCCCTCGTGGGCGGGCTCGACGATGGTGTGCACCGGCACCAGGGCGGGCGCGGGGGACGCGAGCACGAAGTACTCGATCCGGCCCACGACCTCCTCGCCCTGTACGGCCGCCAGGCGTCCCGCGGCCCGGTCGTCGCGGATCTCGGTCTCGCTCATCGGACTCCTCTTCGCACGTGGGGAGGGTACGGGTGGCCGGTCAGAGCGCGCCGGCGGCCTGCGGGCTGCGCCGCTGGTCCGAACCCGGCACCGGCGCGGCCGGGTCGGCCCCGAGGGCCACGATCCCGTTCGCACCGTCCACATGCACCACCCGCGGTCGCAACGCCCGTGCCTCGGCGTCGGTCATCTGAGCGTAACTGATGATGATCACCAGGTCCCCCGGGTGGACAAGGTGCGCGGCGGCACCGTTGATCCCGACGACCCCGGAGCCGCGCTCCCCCTCGATGACGTACGTCTCCAGCCGGGCGCCATTGTCGATGTCGACGATGTGCACCAGCTCGCCCGGCAGCAGATCAGCGGCATCGAGCAACGCGGCATCGATGGTCACCGATCCCACGTAGTGCAGGTCGGCCTGGGTGACGGTGGCGCGATGGATCTTGGACTTGAACATGGTGCGCAGCATGCGGACTACTCCCGTTCCTCGGCTCCCTGCCCGCGTCTGCGCAGGTCAAGGGCCTCTTCGACGGACCGTCAAGGATGCGGCGGGGCGGCGCTCCGGGCCCCTGCTCACCGCATCGGCCGGATACCGATCGCCGGGATCAGCGTAGGCAACAACCCGCGAGCCGTCTCGTGACGATCGCCACAGCGGGCGAAAGGGCCGAGCCGCCGGGCGGCGGAGCCAAGCCGTCGCCCGGCCGGCGGACGTCGGCCCCGTCGCCCCGCGGTGTCAGTTCCCCGTCAGCTCCCGTACCGCCCGCACCAGCGCCGCGTTGTCCGTGGCGGCCGTGCCGTCGGGCAGGGTCGTGCCGTCCTCGAAGCCGATGCGGGCCTGGTGGCCGTCCTCGGCGGCGGCGCGGACCAGGGGCCAGACGGTGGCGCCCTCGCCGTGGTAGAGGATCGGGCAGGTCACGCCCGCGGCGAGGATGCGCTCCGCCATCGCGCGGGCCGCGGTGACCGCCTCCTCGGGGTCCTCCTCCACCGGCTCGATCAGGATGCGCACGTTGTGGTGCAGGGTCGGTGAGGCCAGCAGGGCGGGGACGTCGTCCATCGTCCAGACGGCGCTCTCCAGGACCATGCCCCGTTCCACGACCAGTTCGGCGGTCTCGGTGGCGCCCTCCTCGCAGAAGGCGACGGAGGCGAAGTCGGGCAGCACGTCCCAGGACTTGACCAGTTCGTAGCGTTCCTCGGGGCCGGAGCAGGTCCACAGGCCGGTGGTGGTGCCGACCACCGCGTCGGGGGCGGTGGCGCGGATCGCGTGCAGCACTTCGGCGAGCGCGTCGGGGCGGATGGACTGCCCGCCGTCCGGGGTGCGCACATGGAAGTGGACGACGTCCGCTCCGGCGGCGAGCACCGCGGCGGTGTCGGCGGCGATCTGCTCCGCGGTGACCGGGACGGTGGGGTGCTCGGTCCGGGAGCGCCCGCCGTTGACGGCGGCTTTCAGAAACACGGTGGTCCTTTCAGGGGGGTATGGCGTAGTACGGGGTGACGCCAAGGGGTGAGGGGTGGTGCAAGAAGGCTTACGGGGGTGAGGGCGGCGGCGAGCCCCGTCAGGCGAACGCGCCCAGCCCCCGGAGGGTCTCCGTCGCGCCGGTGAGGGAGCCGAGGGGCTTGCCCTGGTGGAGTTCGGCCACCAGCGCGGGTTCCTCGGCGTCGTCCTCGATGGCCTCGTCCAGGACCGCGGCGAGGCGGCCGGCCGGGGCGATGATCAGGCCGTTGGCGTCGCCCAGGACCAGGTCGCCGGCGTGCACGGGGACCCCGCCGCAGGTGACGGGGGCGCACAGGGAACCGTCGGCGAGGCCGTGCAGCTTGGTGGTCAGCGGGGTACGCCCGAAGGCGTACACCGGCAGGCCTACCTCGCGCAGGGCGTCGATGTCGGTGCACAGGCCGTCGACCACCGCACCGGCGGCGCCGCGCGCGGCGAGGGCGTTGACCAGGACCTCGCCCAGCGGGGCGTGCCGGCGGTCGCCGCCGGTGTCGAGCACGATCACATCGCCGGGGCCGACCAGTCCCGCCGCGTGGTGCAGCATCGTGGAGTCGGTCGCCGTGGTGCGGACCGTCACCGCCCGGCCGACCAGCTTTCCGGAGCCGGCCATCCGCTGGAGCGCCGGGTCGCAGAAACCTTCCTCCAGATAGTGGCCGAGGGTGGGGAAGTCGACCGTGCGCAGCCGTTCGGCGAGGGCGGTGTCCAGTGGGGCGGGCAGGTCGCGAATGTCCAGTGGCATGGGACGGGTCACCTCGGTCCGATGATGATGCGGCGGTTGCGGAGCACGGGCAGGACCGTGCGGGCCCGGTCGATCCGGTCCTTGTCGGCGTCGACGACGAGCAGCGAGCGCTCCTCCTCGCCGAGCGCCGCCCGGACCACGCCCAGGGGGTCGACGGCCATCGACATGCCGATGCAGTCGGGGGTGGTCAGCGAGGACGCCACGACCCAGCAGGTGTTCTCGATGGCGCGGGTGCGCAGCAGCGTCTGCCAGTGGTCCTCCTTCAACGGGCCCTTGACCCAGGCCGCCGACACCGCGAGCAGGTCCGCGCCCATCTCCACGAGGGAGCGGGTGAACTCCGGGAAGCGGACGTCGTAGCAGTTGACCAGGCCGACGTTGAAGTCACCGATGCGGACGACGACCGGGCCGGTGTCGCCACGCTGGATGCGGCGCGACTCCTTGTAGTCGAAGGCGTCGTACAGATGCATCTTGCGGTAGAGCCCGAGGACCTCGCCCTCGGCGTCCACGGCGGCCATGGTGTTGTACGGGAGTGCCGTGCCGCTGTCCTCGTAGCCGGCGGCGATGACCGCGATGCCATGGGTGCGGGCGATGCGGGACAGGCCCTCCAGGAAGGGCTCCCAGTGGGCGATGGCGAGTTCCCTGAGCTGGGCGTCGGTCTCGGTGCTGAAGTCGGAGGGGAGCATCGACTCCTCGGGGAAGACGACCAGTTCGGCGCCCGCGGCGACGGCGTCGGCGGTCATCTCCTCGATGACGGCGAGGTTGGCGACCGCGTCGGCGGTCGGGGCGAATTGTGCTGCGGCGACCTTCACGGTCGTATCTCCTTGTGCGGGGGGACGGGGTCGGGCAGGGACCGGCGGCGGGCCGGATGCGGGCGGCGCGGGGACCGGCTGCCGTTGGGATGTGGGCGGCGCACCGCGGGGGTCATTCCGCGAGCAGCCGGGACCGCTCGGGGTCCCAGCCGGCCCGGACCGGCGATCCGGCGGTGAGGCCGCTGCGGTCGGGGCCGCGGGACTCGGAGACCAGTTCCGTGCCGTCGGTCAGGGTGAGGTGGTAGCGGGTGGCGTTGCCCAGGTAGACGATCTGCTGGAGGGTGCCGTCCAGGACGGTGCCGCAGCCGGGCAGGTCGGTGTCCGGGGCGGCCAGGCGGACGCTCTCCGGCCGGACCGCGAGGTGCGCCTGGGTGCCGGGGGCGAGCCCGTGGCCCTCCGGGGCGGCGAACCGGCCGAGGCCGGGGACGTCGACGAAGGTGCCGTCCAGGGTGCCGGTGAGGAAGTTGGACGTACCGATGAAGTCGGCGACGAAGCGGGTCGCGGGGCGTTCGTAGATCGCCTCGGGGCTGTCGACCTGGAGGACCCGGCCGCCGTCCATCACCGCGATGCGGTCGGACATGGTCAGGGCCTCCTCCTGGTCGTGGGTGACGGTCACGAAGGTCACCCCGACCTCGCGCTGGATCTTCTTCAGCTCCAGCTGCATCTCGGCCCGCAGCTTCTGGTCGAGCGCGCCGAGCGGTTCGTCCAGGAGGAGCAGCGAGGGCCCGCCGATCAGGGCGCGGGCGATGGCGACGCGCTGCCGCTGGCCGCCGGAGAGCTGGGCGATCGAACGGTCGCCGTACGCCTCAAGACGGACCAGTGCCAGGTACTCCCGTACCGCCGCGGCGATCTCCGCCTTGGGGCGGGACTTGCGCACCTTCAGCTCGAAGGCCACGTTCTCCGCGACCGTGAGGTGCGGGAAGAGGGCGTAGCTCTGGAAGAGCATGTTCAGGTCGCGCTTGTGCGGCGGGACGGAGTTGGCGGGGACGCCGCCCAGCTCGACGGTGCCCTCGGTGGGCGTCTCGAAGCCGGTGATCATCCGCATGAGGGTGGTCTTGCCGCAGCCGGAGGGGCCGAGGATGGAGAAGAACTCGTTGCGGCGGATGTCGAGGGTGACGTCCTGGACGGCGGGGGTGGTGCCGAAGGTCTTGCCCACGCCCGTGAGCCGTACCGCCGGGGCGTCGGTACCGGGGAGCGCCGCCCTGGGGGCGGTCTTCGTGGTGGTCATCGTCAGGACGCCTTCACCTTGGTCCAGCCCTGCTGGAAGTACTTCATCGCGGTGCCCGGGTCGAGCAGGAAGTCCGCCTTGGCGATGGACTCGTCGGAGGCGTAGACGGCCGGGTTCTCCAGGGCCTTCTTGTCCTTGATGAACTCGCGCGCCTTTTCATTGGCGCTGGCGCTGCCGCCGTCGTCGGTGGCCATGGCGGCGATCTCGGGCTTGAGGAGGTAGTTGATGAACTGGTAGGCGGAGTCGGTGTTCTTGGCGCCCTTGGGGATGGACAGGCCGTCCGTCCAGATCGAGCCGCCCTCCTCGGGAAGGACGTAGTGCACGTTCGGGTTGGCGGCGACCACCTTGGCCATGGCCGTGCCGCTCCACGCCTGGGCGGCGCACGCCTGGCCGGTGGAGAGCAGCTGCGGGTAGTTGGTGGAGTTGTAGCCCGCGAGCATCTTCTTCTGGTCGGTCAGCGCGTCGGTGGCGGCCTTGATCTCGCCCTCGTCGGTGCTGGTGGCGCGGGCGCCGGTCACCTGGAGCCCGGCGATGTACGCGGCGAGCATGTTGTCCAGCATGTAGACCTTGCCCTTGTACTTCTCGTCGAAGAGCGTCTGCCAGCTGGTCGCCGACGGGATGCACTTGTCGTTGTAGGCGAAGCCGGTGGTGCCCCAGATCCACGGGATCGAGTACTTGTTGCCGGGGTCGTAGGACGGGTCGCGGAATTTGTCGGCGAGGTTGTCCAGGCCCTGGATGCGGGAGTGGTCCAGCGGCTCGATCAGCTGCTGCCCGATGAGCTGCTGCACGCTGTACTGGCTGGGCTCGATCAGGTCGTAGCCGGCCGAGCCCGAGCTGAGCTTGGCGGTCATCGTCTCGTTGCTGTCGAAGGTGTCGAGGGTGACCTTGATCCCGGTCTCCTTCTCGAACTTCTTCACCACGGTGTCCGGGATCTCGTCGGCCCAGGCGTAGATGTTCAGCTCCTTGCCGCCGCCGGAGGACGCCGAGCCCGAGTCGGAGCCGCCGCAGCCGGTGGCGATGAGGGCGGTGACGGTGGTGACGGCGATGGCGAGGGCACCTCTGGAGACACTTCTTGCGCGCATGAGGGTGATGCCTTTCGTGAGTGGCGAAGAGCGAGGAGAAGCAGGGCGGAGCAAAGCGGGAAAGGGGCGGGTCAGGAGCGGTCGGCTCCGAGCAGGACCCGGCGCATCTGCCGCAGGCCCACGCCGACGATGATCAGCAGGGTGAAGAGCACGAGCAGCGTGCCCAGCGCGTTGATCTCCGGGGTCAGACCGCCCTTGAGCATCGAGTAGACGCGCAGCGGAAGGGTGGTGCTGCCGACTCCGTTGGTGAAGGTCGACATCACGATGTTGCCGAAGGAGATCGTGAAGCTGAGCAGCCAGGCGGCGAGCAGCGGCTGCCGCAGCAGGGGCAGGGTGATCCGGCGGAACGACTGCCAGGGGTTGCAGCCGAGGTCGGTGGCGGCCTCCTGGAGCGAGGGGTCGAGCGCCGCGTAGGCGCCGAGGACGATCAGCGAGGCGTACGGCAGGGTCACCACGACATGGCCCAGGACCAGGGTCGTCACCCCCAGGTCGACGTGCATGGCACCGAAGACGGACAGCAGGGCCACGCCGAGCACGATCTCCGGGATGATCAGCGGCAGGAACAGCCCGCCGGAGAAGAGTGCCTTGCCGCGGGCGCGGAGCCGGGCCATGCCCATGGCGGCGAGCAGTCCGCACAGGGTGGCGAGGGTGGCGGAGATCAGCGCGGTCTCGGCGCTGATGCGCAGCGCGGCGAGCAGTTCGGTGTTGTCGGCGAGCTGTCCGTACCAGCGGGTGCTGAAGCCCTCCCATTTGTAGGTGACTTCGGAGTCGTTGAAGGAGAGCACCACCACCACGACGATGGGGATGTAGAGGAAGGCGATGACGCCACGGGCCAGCCAGGCGGTCACGGTGTCGAGGGCGTGCTTCATGCGGACTTCCTCCTCAGCCGCCGGACGGCCAGTCCGAACACCGCCATCGACGCCACCATCAGCAGCAGCAGTACGACCGAGGCGGCGGCGCCCATGGGCTGGTTACGGAACTCGGTGTAGAGGGTGACGATGAGATTGCCGACCAGCTGGTCCCGTCCGCCGCCGAGCAGCACCGGGATGACGAACACGCCGAGGGTCGGGATGAAGGTGAGCAGGGCCGCGGCGAGCATGCCGGGCCGGGCGATCGGCAGCAGCACCCGGGTGTGCACCCGCCACCAGCCGCAGCCCAGGTCGCGGGCGGCCTCGCCGAGGGAGCCGTCGACGCCGCGCAGCGAGGCGTAGATCGGGAAGATCGCGGTGGGCAGGAAGGCGTACACCAGGCCGACGAAGGAGGCGCCCTGGCTGGGGATCCACTGGGTGCTGCCGTCGGTGAGCCCGATGGCGTCGGTCAGGCTGTTCACCGGGCCGCCGGGGCTGAGCAGATTGATCCAGGCGAAGGTCCGCACCAGGAAGTCGGTCCAGAACGGCACGATGATCAGCAGGAGCAGCAGCATCTGGCGCTGCGGGGACCGGCTGGACAGGTAGTACGAGACCACATAGCCGAGGACCAGACAGACGGCGGTGTTCAGGGCCGCCATGCCCAGGCTGTAGCTGAAGACCTTGAGATAGACCGGGTCCATCAGGTCCTGGTAGTTGGACAGGGTCCAGCCACCCTGGATGCCGCCGTAGGCGTCCGCCGAGGCGAAGCTGTTGCGCACCACCAGCAGCAGCGGCACCAGGACCAGTCCGAGGACCGTGATCCCGGCGGGGGCGAGCAGCAGCGTCGTCACCACGGCCCGGCGGGCGCGCGGCTGCCGTGCGGCTCCGCCGCCGGAGGCCGGTCCCGATGCCTGCCCGGACCCCGCCCGGCCCGCGCCCGGCCGCTCGGCGGGGGCGCCCGCGGCGGTCGCCGTGACCGTCACCGGAGCGTCCGCCGGGGTGTCGGGGGGAGAGGAGGGATGGTGTGTCGCATGTGCGGGAACTCCTTGTCCGGACCGGGGCGGGCTCCGGCCCTCGGCGCTGAGGTGTCGGATGGGGAAAGCGTGGTGGAACGGGCGACGACCCGAAAGATGAGTCCGCAACGAATCCCGTGGAAAGCGGCACCGTTTTCCACGCGTATCGCAGCGGGGAGCGGATGTGACCGACGACATTGACACTCATGGGCCCCGGGCATAAAGGTGCAAAGAGCAACTACTGTCCCGTGGCCGCGCCCTCGCAGCCGCCCTGGAGGTTCCCCGATGATCGACGACCTGGACCGGCAGATCATCGATCAGCTCAGGGTGGACGGCCGGCGCTCCTTCGCCGAGATCGGGCGGACGGTGGGCCTGTCCGAGGCGTCCGTGCGGGCCCGCTATCAGCGGCTCCAGCGCAAAGGTGTGGTGCAGGTCGTCGGGATGACGGACGCCGTGCGCATGGGCGAGATGGAGGTCCATCTCGCGGTCCGGGTGCATCACATCCCGGTGGCGCTGGTGGCCCGCGAGATGTCACGGATGCCGGAGGTGCGGTACGTGGCCTCCTGCGTGGGTCCGTACGACCTGATCGTCGACGTCCGCTGCCGGGACCTGGAGCATCTGGCCGAGCTGCTCACCGAGCGGGTGCGCCGGGTCAACGGGGTCGCGCACGCGGAGGCGCTGACCGTGCTGGAGGTCATCAAGGACTCGTATCTGTGGGCCGGGTTCCGGGAGGTGCCGGTGCGGCCGGAGAAGCGGATCATTCCCGGGTGAGGGTGGGGGGCCGGGCGAGCCGGGGAGGGCGGTTCACTCCTCGGCGACTCCCTGGCCCACGGCGCTGGCGAGCCCCTGCCACGAGTAGTCCTTGAACAGCTCCAGCAGCAGAAGCACCTGCACCCGGGAGACCCCGGGCAGCATCCGGATGTCGTCGAGGAGCTGGACGAGCTGGGCCTGGTCGCGGCAGGTCCCCTCCAGGAAGATGTCCTGGCTCCCGGCGCACAGCGCCACATGGTTGATCATCGGCATGCCGGAGAGGGTCTTGGCCACCGCCCTCGGGGTGAGGTCCCGCACCCGGATCATCAGCCGTACGGACTGGTGCCCCAGCCGCAGCGGATCGCACAGCGCGACGATCCGCAGCACCCCGCTCTCCTGGAGCCGGGCCACCCGCTGCCGCACGGTCCCCTCCGAGACGCCCACCTCACGGGCGAGCGTGGTGTAGGGCGTCCGGCCGTCGCGGGTGAGGGTACGCATGATCCTGCGGTCGGTGTCGTCGAGCACGCCCCCACCATGTCATCCGAAACACGCCAAGTTGACCGAATGTGTCACCTGTCACAAATCAGCTGATACGAGGGGTTCCATGCAGTTCTCCGTGCAGTTCTGATGGATCTGATGGATATGATGAATATGACAGATGCGACGGATGTGACGGATATGGACGCCCTCGGCGGTCTGCCGTCGGCCCGGCACAAGCCCGCAGTCCGTCCGTAAACCGGCGTCCGCGCAATCGCAACCCGCAGTTGAGGCGCTGCGGAGAACCTCTGCGAGTGTGACAGCCGCACAGACCCCGCCGGACTCGCCGGACCCGGCGCAGGACACCGCCGCGCCGGCCCGGTACGCGGGAGCGCGCCGGGCGTTCCGGCGGGTCCCGGTCCGCCGGATACTCGTCCTTCTGCCGCTCGTCCTGGTGACCGTCGTCGCCGTCCAGCACCGTGAGGTGCTCGTGGCGGGCTTCCGTCAGCTCGCGACGGCCGAGTGGCCCTGGCTGCTGGCGGCGGCCGGGGCCACCTGTCTGACCTGGGTCGCGGCGGCGGTGACCCGGCAGGGCGCGGTGGTGGACCGGCTGCCCGCGCTGCGGTTGCTGGTCACCCAGTTCGCGGCCGGGTCGGCGAATCAGCTGCTGCCCACCGGGCTCGGCGCGAGCGCGGTCAATCTGCGGTTCATGACGGTGTGCGGGCTGCCCCTGGCCCGCTCCTCGGCGGCCGTCGCGCTGTATCTGCTGGCCGAGTCCGTGGCCCGTGTCGGACTGCTGGCGGCCCTGTTCATCGCCTTCCCGCACGCCCTGCGGCTGGACTCCCTGGTCCCGGACGGCGTGGCGCTGCCCCTGGTGGCCGCCGCCGGCGGTACGGCCGTCCTCGCCGCGACCGTCCTGATCCTCGTACGACGGCTCCGCACCCCCGTCGTCACCTTCCTGCGCACCGCGCTCGGTGAGGCCCGTACCGTGCACGCCCGTCCCGCGCGGGCCCTCGCGCTGTGGGGCGGGTCGCTGGCCTTCCCCGCCCTCCAGGCCGCCGGGCTCGCGGCCGTAGGGATGGCGCTGGGGCTGCCGGTGCCGCCCTGGCACATCGCGCTCGCCTATCTCGCGGCCACCGTGGCCGTGGCGGTGGTACCCACCCCGGGCGGACTCGGCTCGGTCGAGGCGGCGCTGATCGTGGCCCTGGTGGCGGCGGGCAGCCCGGTCACCGTGGCCACGGCGGTGGTCCTGGCGTACCGGATCATCACGGTGTGGGTGCCGCTGGTGCCGGGCGCGCTGACGCTGGGGGCGCTGGTCCGGCTGAAGGTGATCTGAGCGGGGGCGGATGTTGGTCAGGATGCGGATGCGGGTCATACGGCCGGCGTAGCGCCGACCGACCGGGCCGGACACCTGGAGAGTACTGGTTGACCTGCGGTGATATCCCTCCCGTACGGTCCCGCGAGCAGCGGCCTGCGGACGCCGGGCACCTCCCGTCCGGACGATGGAGGCAGCAGCAGACCCCTCCGCGTGGGTGGCCGACCCGCCGCACAGGTGGCCGGCCCGCCGTGTCCGGAAGCAGGTCCTGCGCACCGCGCGGCCCCCGCCGCATCCCGTCAGCAAAGGAGCACACCGTGCGTGTCTTCGTCACCGGCGCGACCGGATTCATCGGCAGCGCCGTCGTCCCCCAGTTGCTGGACGCCGGGCACACGGTCGTCGGGCTCGCCCGTTCGGAGGGGGCCGTCGCCGCGCTGGCCGCCGCCGGAGCCGACGCGCATCGCGGCGCCCTCGATGATCTCGATTCCCTGCGGAGCGGGGCGGACGCGGCGGACGGTGTGATCCACGCCGCCTTCATCCATGACTTCTCCGACTACGCCGCCGCCTCGCTCACCGATCTGCGGGCCATCGAGGCGATCGGCGAGACGCTCGCGGGCTCGGGCCGCCCCTTCGTCGTCACCTCGGGCATCGCCGGGGTCTCCCCGGGGCGGGTGGCCACGGAGGAGGACGCCGCCGACCCCGCCGTGCCGGGCGCTCTGCGGGCCCCGTCCGAGCAGGCGGCGCTGGCGCTCGCGGAGCGCGGGGTGCGCGCCAGTGTCGTACGGCTGCCGCTGTCGGTGCACGGCCTGGGTGACAAGGGCTTCGTGCCGACGCTCATCCGGGTCGCCCGGGAGAAGGGCGCCGCCGCGTACATCGGCACCGGCACCAACCGCTGGCCCGCCGTGCACCGGCTGGACGCGGCCCGGCTGTTCCGGCTGGCGCTGGAGACGGCCCCGGCGGGCTCACGGCTGCACGGCGTCGACGACGAGGGCGTGCCGTTCCGGGACATCGCCGGGGCCATCGGTGAGGGACTGGGCGTGCCGGTGACGTCGATCGCCGCCGACGAGGCCATCGACCACTTCGGCTGGCTGGGCACCTTCGCCGTCACGGACGTCCCGGCGACGAGCACCCTGACCCGCGAACGCCTGGACTGGCATCCGAAGGAGCCGGACCTGCTCACGGACCTGGCGGAGGGGCACTACTTCCGGACGTGAGGGGTTGCTGTTTCCGTACAGGATGGGCAACGGCAGCCCAAGAACCTCACCACGGCACCGGCCGCCCGTCCCGGAAGAACCCCCCGCTGGGCCCGTCGTCCGGCAGGGTCGCCGCCCACACCACCCCCGCCGCCCCCTCCGCCACCGGACGGCCCCCGGCGCCGCCCATGTCGGTGGCCACCCACCCCGGGCACACCGCGTTGACCAGCACCCCACGGCCGCGCAGCTCCCCCGCCAGCAGCCGGGTGAGGGCGTTGAGCGAGGCTTTGGAGACGGCGTACGCGGGGATGCCGCCGCTCATCGACGCCAGCGAACCGCCCTCGCTGCTGACGTTGACGATCCTCGCGCGCGGGCTGCGTTCCAGCAGCGGGAGCAGCGCCTGGGTGACCCGCCAGGCGCCGAACAGATTGGTGTCCAGGGCCCGTCGCACCTCCGCCAGATCGGCGGTGACGGCCCGGGCCCAGGTGTCGTAGAGGATCGCGGCGTTGTTGACGAGCACATCGGCGCGCCCGAACCGTTCGGCGACCCAGGTGCCCAGGGTGTCCACGCTCGCCGGATCGGCGATGTCCAGCCGCACGGGCGTGACGCGCCCGCCGCCGGGGTCGATCCGGGCCGCCGCGGCCTCGCCCTTGGCCAGGTCACGGGAGCCGAGGACCACCCGGTGACCGCGGTCGGCGAGTTGCCGTACGACCTCGTGGCCGATGCCCCGGTTGGCGCCGGTCACCACGGCGACCGGCGTCGTCCCGCCGTCCCCGGCCTGCTGCTGTGCCATCTGTGAACTCCCCGGTGCCGTGCGGTCGTCGTCGTACGAGGGGGATTTCACCATGCCGGTCAGCGGCGGGCGCCGGGGACACACGTCACCACGGTCGTGCTGTCCCGCCCCGAGGTCCGCAACGCGGTCGACGGGCCGAAGCGGCGGACGCCTTGCGGGAGTTCGAGGCGGACTCCGGCGCTCGTTCACCAGCCCCTGACGTCACTGCGGTACCGCCGTTGCCGGTCCAGGCGGCCGGGCCTCCCGGTACGAACTGGTGTGCCCCGTACGGCAGGATGAGCGAGTCGCGCCCCGGCGCCAGCCGAGCGGGGCGAGTTGCCCGATCCCGGAACGAACAGGTGAGCACGTGACAACACTCCCCACCCGGCCGCCGACGCCCCCGTGCGCCGCACCGCGTCTGCCCGGAGGTGACCGATGGACCGCGCGCTGACCCTGGACGATCTGATGCTGGCCGGGATCGCCCTGGCCGCCGGTGTGCTGGCGGCGCTGCTGCTGCGGGTGCTGCTGCGCTGGCTGGGCAAGCAGGCCGACCGCACCCGCTGGAGCGGCGACGACGTGCTCGTGGCCGCGCTGCGGATCATGGTGCCGTGGGCGGCGCTGGTCGGCGGCGCGGCGGCCGGGGCGGCGGTGCTGCCACTGACGGCGACCGTGCAGCACCACACCAACCAGACGCTGACCGTGCTGCTGATCTTCGTGGTGACCGCCGCGGCGGCCCGCCTGATCGCCGGGACCGTGCAGTCGGTGACGCTGGCCCGCTCCGGGGTCGCCGGTTCGGCCACCATCTTCGTCAACATCACCCGCGTCCTGGTGCTGGCCATCGGTTTCCTCGTGGTCCTCCAGACGCTGGGCGTGTCGATCGCCCCGATGATCACCGCCCTCGGCGTCGGCGGTCTGGCGGTGGCACTGGCCCTCCAGGACACCCTCGCCAACCTCTTCGCGGGCATCCACATCCTCGCCTCCAACACCGTGCAGCGCGGTGACTACATCCGGCTGAGCAGCAGCGAGGAGGGCTATGTCGAGGACATCAACTGGCGGCAGACGACCGTGCGCAACCTCTCCAACAACCTGGTCGTGATCCCCAATGGGCAGCTCGCCAAGACCAACATGACCAACTTCATGCGCCCCGAGCAGGAGCTGACCATCCTGGTCCAGGCCGGAGTGGCGTACGACAGCGATCTGGACCAGGTGGAGCGGGTCACGAACGAGGTCGTCGCGCAGGTGATGGCCGAGGTCGACGGAGCGCTGCCGGACCATGAGCCGATCGTGCGGTTCCACACCTTCGGGGACTCGCGGATCGGGTTCACCGTGATCCTCGGCGTGGGCGAGTTCAGCGACCAGTACCGGATCAAGCACGAGTTCATCAAGCGGCTCCACCAGCGCTACCGCAAGGAGGGCATCCGTATCCCGGCGCCCACCCGGACGGTGGCGTTGCAGCAGGGGGCGGTGGTGATCCCGCAGCAGCGGGGCGCGGGCGCGGAGAACGAGCCGGGCGAGCTGCCGACGGCGCGGTTCGAGTAGTCCGAGGGGGGCGGAGGGCGGGGACCGGCTCCCGTGGCCCGTCCGCCCCTCCTCCCCCGCGTCGCGAAACCTGTCCGCCGAACCCCTGTCGATCGACCCCCCGGCACGAGATATCTTGATGTCGAGCAATGTTGCAGACGTGGAGCGGAGCACCCGGTGACTGACTCGACCATCATCTATACGCACACTGACGAGGCCCCCGCCCTGGCGACGTATTCGTTCCTGCCGGTGGTCAAGGCGTACGCGGCGCAGGCCGGTGTCCCCGTCGAGACGCGGGACATCTCGCTGGCGGGCCGGATCATCGCGCTGTTCCCGGAGTACCTCGCCGAGGACCAGCGGATCCCGGACGCGCTCGGTGAGCTGGGCGAGCTGGCCAGGACGCCCGAGGCCAACATCATCAAGCTGCCGAACATCTCGGCGTCGATCCCGCAGCTCAAGGCCGCCGTCGCCGAGCTACAGGGCCAGGGCTACGCCCTGCCGGAGTACCCGGACGACCCCAAGACCGACGAGGAGCGCGACATCCGCGCCCGCTACGACAAGGTCAAGGGCTCCGCCGTGAACCCGGTGCTGCGCGAGGGCAACTCCGACCGCCGCGCGCCCGCCTCGGTGAAGAACTACGCCAAGACCCACCCGCACCGCATGGGCGCCTGGTCCGCCGAGTCGAAGACCGACGTCGCCACCATGGGCGTGGACGACTTCCGCTCCACCGAGAAGTCGGTCGTGATCTCCGAGGCCGGTTCGCTGCGGATCGAGCTGGTCGGCGACGACGGCTCCACGACCGTGCTGCGCGAGTCCGTACCCGTCCTCGAAGGCGAGGTCGTCGACGCCTCCGTCATGCGGGTCGCCGCGCTGCGCGAGTTCCTCACCGCCCAGGTCGCCCGCGCCAAGGCCGACGGGGTGCTGTTCTCCGTACACCTCAAGGCCACGATGATGAAGGTCTCCGACCCGATCGTCTTCGGCCATGTCGTGCGCGCCTTCTTCCCTGACACCTTCGCCCGGTACGGGGCTCAGCTCGCCGCCGCCGGTCTCACCCCGAACGACGGTCTGGGCGGTATCTACAAGGGCCTGGAGGCGCTGCCCGAGGGCGACGAGATCAAGGCGTCCTTCGACGCCGAGCTGGCCAAGGGCCCGGCCCTGGCGATGGTCGACTCGGACAAGGGCATCACCAACCTGCACGTCCCGTCCGATGTGATCGTGGACGCCTCGATGCCGGCCATGATCCGCACCTCCGGTCACATGTGGGGCCCGGACGGCCAGGAGGCCGACACCCTCGCGGTGCTCCCCGACTCCTCCTACTCCGGCGTCTACCAGGCCGTCATCGACGACTGCCGGGCGAACGGCGCCTACGACCCGTCCACCATGGGCTCGGTCCCGAACGTCGGCCTGATGGCGCAGAAGGCCGAGGAGTACGGCAGCCACGACAAGACGTTCGAGATCCCGGTCACCGGCACGGTCCGCCTGGTCGACGCGAACGGCACCGCCGTCATCGAGCAGGCCGTGTCCGCCGGTGACATCTTCCGCGCCTGCCAGACCAAGGACGCCCCGATCAAGGACTGGGTGAAGCTGGCCGTCACCCGCGCCCGCGCCTCCGGCGACCCGGCCGTCTTCTGGCTGGACGAGACCCGCGCCCACGACGCCAACCTGATCGCCAAGATCGAGGCGTACCTGCCGGAGCACGACACCGAGGGCCTGGACATCCGTGTCCTCGCCCCGGTCGACGCCACCAAGCTGTCGGTGGAGCGCATCCGGCGCGGTGAGAACACCATCTCCGTCACCGGCAATGTGCTGCGCGACTACCTCACCGACCTGTTCCCGATCCTGGAGCTGGGCACCAGCGCCAAGATGCTGTCGGTGGTCCCGCTGATGGCGGGCGGCGGCCTGTTCGAGACCGGCGCCGGCGGCTCCGCGCCCAAGCACGTCCAGCAGCTGGTCAAGGAGAACTACCTGCGCTGGGACTCGCTCGGCGAGTTCTTCGCGCTGGTCCCGTCCCTGGAGCAGTTCGCGAAGACCACCGGCAACGGCCGCGCCCAGGTCCTCGCCGACACCCTGGACCGCGCCACGGCGACCTTCCTCAACGAGGACAAGTCCCCGACCCGGCGCGTCGGCGGCATCGACAACCGGGGCAGCCACTTCTATCTGTCCCTGTACTGGGCGCAGGAGCTGGCCCGGCAGACCGACGACGCCGAGCTGGCCAAGGCGTTCGCGCCGCTCGCCGAGACCCTCGCGGCGAACGAGCAGGCGATCGTGGGCGAGCTGAACGCCGTCCAGGGCTCCCCGGCGGAGATCGGCGGCTACTACCAGCCCGACCCGGCCAAGGCCGCGGAGATCATGCGTCCGTCGGCCACGTGGAACGCGGCGCTGGCGTCCCTGAGCTGACGGTTGCCTCCGGCGGAGACCGGGGCACCGTGAGGTGGGACCCGCTCGCCTCAGCGACGCGCCCCGACCGGCACCGTCCGGTCG
>NZ_JBHYUG010000105.1:0-30123 GCF_042749375.1 Streptomyces sp. NPDC059477
CGCCGGTGACTGGGGGTGGCCCTACTCTTCCCGCCCCGGCGGGGTCTCGCCCCGCCGCGCGGCCCCGGGTGGGGCCGGGCGGGCGGCGGCGTGCACCCCCCCCGACTCCGCCCCCCGCCGGCCTGTCAAAGCACAGGGATCTACTGGAAGCGGCCCACCCAGTAGGCCGTGCGGTCGAGGTAGGCGGTCTCCGCCGCGGTCCCCGTCAGTCCATAGGCGCCGTTGTAGGTCTGGTAACCCTGTCCGGCGGGCGGCGTGGAGTCGGCGGGCTCGATGGAGCTGCCCTCGTGCCACTCGTTGAACGAGGTCACCGAGACCCAGGTCGGGTTGCCGCCGATCGCCGGGTCAAGGGCGTTGTTCCATTGCCGGTCGTAGGCGGCGCCGCCCGCACGGGCCACGGTGGGCGTGGTGTTGCCCGGGACGGCCCGGTCGTCGATATAGCCCGGGGCGACGGACGGCGACCAGATCAGGCCGTTGGCGCGGGCGTAGTCACCGGCCTGTTTCCAGCCGGGGGCGGTGGCGCCCGCGATCCCGTCGTAGGTGTACATGCCGGAGAAGTTCGCGATCTTGGTGGTGTCGGTGGTCTGGGCGAGCACGATGCTGGAGCCGGTAACCTGGTTCAGGGCCGTCCAGTCGGTGATGTTCAGGCTCTGGAAGACGTAGAAGGCGCCCTTGTCGCCGTGGTCGGCGGAGCGGTAGAAGGCCGGGTGGCTGCCGTAGGTGCTGTTGATGTACTGGATGTCGGCGACCGTGGAGGCGGCGGTGCGGCCCGCGTACGGCTCCAGGTGGAAGGCGACCTCGATGCCTTTCTCCTGGGCCGCGTCGAGCACACCCCGGGTGAGCTGGTCCTCGTAGCTGCCGCGGCCCCACCAGCTGTAGACGATCACTCCGGCGCCGGAGCGGGCGACCCACTCCATGTGCTGGGCGACGGCGCCCTCGAAGTCGCCGGAGTCATAGGCGCCGAGGGTCGGGTAGAGATCGGCGCCGATGTCGTCGGGCGGGGTGTTGCCGCCCTGCTGCCAGTGGCGGAAGCTGCCGTTGACGGCGGGGCTGCCGTACCACGGGTAGTAGAAGAGATGGACGTCGTCGGAGAGGGCCTGGGTGGCGGGCTGGGTGCCCAGACTGAAGGTGTCGACGTCGAAGAGGGCGCCGGCCCCGCCGGTGAAGCGCAGGAAGAGCGGTCCGGTGGCGGTGCCGGTGAGGGTGGTGGAGACGGTGGTGAAGGTCTCCCAGCCGCCGGTCACCGGGACGGCGACCGAGCCCAGCAGGGTGCCGGTGGCCGAGCCGGAGCGGACCTCGATGGTGCCGCCCGCGCCCGCGGAGGAGACCTTCGCGGTGAAGGTCCGGGCGCCCGCGGTGGAGACGGCGGAGTAGCCCGCCCAGTCGCCGTTGTCGATGTGGCCGAGGGTCCGGCCGCCGCTGGCCGGGGTGTGGTTGGCGGCCTGGACGCCGAAGGACGAGGTGTACGACTCGCCCTCGATCACCCCGGTGCCCGCCGGGGCCGCGCAGTTGGCGGTGACCTGTCCGGCCGCGTAGCGCAGTCCGCCCAGCAGCAGGGAGCGGAAGGCGGGGTCGGCGTAGGACTCGATGGTGTGGCCGAGGCCGGTGTAGAAGGAGCGGCCCTGGCCCTGGCCGTGGCACCAGGTGATGGGGTGGTCGGTGCCCATGGAGCCGCCGGTGTAGCTCGTCTCGTCCAGGGTCTGGAGGACGTGCACGTTGGGACGGGGGTTGGCGCGGTAGTTGTACCACTCGTCGGTGCGGGTCCAGGTGGCGCCCAGGTGCGAGGTGGCCGGGTGGGTGCGGTCCTCGTTGCGGATGGTGGCCGACTGGATCGCGGGGTGGCTCTGGAACCAGGCGCCGACGAGCTGTCCGTAGTAGGGCCAGTCGTACTCGGTGTCGGCGGCGGCGTGCACGCCGAGGTAGCCGCCGCCGGAGTCGACGTAGGACTGGAAGGCGGTCTGCTGGGTGGCGTTGAGGACATCGCCGGTGGTGTTGAGGAACACCACGGCCTCGTAGGTCGCGAGGTTGGCGGTGGTGAACGCGGTGGCGTCCTCGGTGGTGGTGACGGTGAAGTCGTTCTGGGTGCCGAGGGTGCGCAGGGTGCTGAGGCCGGTGGGGATCGCGTCGTGGCGGAATCCGGCGGTCTTGGAGAACACCAGGACGTCGAAGGTGGCGGCGTGCGCGGTGGTGGCCGGGGCGATCAGGGCGCCCAGCAGGGCCAGGGTCAGGACCGTGGTGAGGCGGCGCAGATGGCGGGTCAGCCGGGTCAGACCGGTCCGTCGGGTCTGTCGGGTCCGTCGGGTCTGTCGGGTCACAGGGGTCACCCCTTTCGGGTCGTGGAGTTGAGGGAGGCCGTGCCCAGGGAGAAGGTGTCGATGTCGAACAGGGCGCCCGCGCCGCCGGTGAAGGTGAGGAACAGCGGCCCGGTGCCGGTGCCGGTGAGGGTGGTGGAGACGGTGGTGAAGGTCTCCCAGCCGCCGGTCACCGGGACCGTCACCGAGCCGAGCACGGGCCCGGTCTGGGAGCCGGAGCGGATCGTGACGGTGCCGCCCGCGCCCGCGGAGGAGACCCGGGCGGTGAAGGAGGTGGCGCCGGTCGTGGAGACGGCGGAGTAGCCGGCCCAGTCGCCGTTGTCGATGTGGCCGAGGGTGTATCCGCCGCTCGCCGGGGCGTGCGCGGCGGCCTGGACGCCGAAGGAGGAGCTGTACGTCTCCGCCTCCCGGGGTGTGGCGGTGGTGCCGCTGGCGAAGGTGAAGGCGTCGACGTCGAAGAGGTTGCCCTGTCCGGTCGTGCCGCGGAACACCAGATACAGGTCGGTGGTCCCGGCGGGTACTCCGGTCAGATTGGCGGTGACGTCGGTGAAGGTCTCCCAGCCGCCGGTGACCGGCACGGTGGCGGTGCCGAGCAGGGTGCCGGTCGCGGAACCGGCGCGGACCTCGATCCGGCCGCCGACGCCGCCGGAGGAGACCCGGGCGGTGAACTTCGTGGCGCCCGCGAGGGCGTACGGCTTGAAGGAGACCCAGTCGCCGTCGTCGGTGAAGCCGACGGTCTTGCCGCCCTCGGCCGGGGCGTGGTCGGCGATCTGGATGCCGGACTGGGCGGTGAAGTGCTCGCCCTGGCGGTGCCGTGGCTGGAGGGTGCGCAGGGAGTGGGTGGTCAGCCCGGCCGTGTCGGTGTACTCGGCGTCGAAGACCCCGTACAGGTTGGCGGCGCTGTCGTGCTCGCCGTCGGCGGGCACGGTGATGGTGCCCTCGCAGCCGGTGGAGGAGGTGATGGCGTGGGTGTGGGCGTCATGGCCGAGGAGATAGGTGACCTTGACCTTGGAGCAGTCGATGGTGCCGTCCTCCGGGTCGGAGACCTGCACCCTGAAGGGCACGGTGTCGCCGAAGGAGAACAGCTGCCCGTCCAGGGGCTGTTGCAGGGTCACCGTGGGCGCGGTGTTGCCGGCCGTGACCACCAGGCTGGCGGTTCCGGTGAGCCCTTGTGGGTCGCGGACGGTGAGGGTGGGGCGATAGGTGCCCGCGGTGGTGTACGTGTGGCTGGGGTTGGCCTGGGTGGAGGTGGCTCCGTCGCCGAAGTTCCAGGAGTAGGTGAGTGCCCCGCCCTCGGGGTCGGAGCTGCCCGCCGAGGAGAACTGGACGGCGAGCGGCAGCGCGCCGGAGGTGCGGTTGGCGGACGCCTGGGCGATGGGGTTGCGGTTGGCGCCGCCGATGTACTCGATGCGGTACAGGCCCGCGTTGTTGCTGCCCGTGCCGTAGTCCAGGACGTAGAGCGCGCCGTCGGGGCCGAAGTCGGAGTCCATCACCTGCGTGCCGTTCCAGGGGACGTCCTCGATGACTCCGTAGGTGCCGTCGCTCTTGACCTCGATGGCCTTGATCCACTGGCGGCCGTACTCGGCGGCGAAGTAGCGGCCGTCGAGGGACTGGGGGAACTTGACCGTCGAGGTGGAGTTCGGGTCGTAGCGGTAGACCTCGCCGCCCATCGGGGACTCGGAGCCGCTGCCGAACTCGGGCGGGGAGCCGTCCAGGCCGTACTTGATCCAGCTCGGCTTGGCGGGCGGCAGAGTGGTCTGGCCGGTGTTGCGGAAGGAGTTGTTGGTGGGTCCGCCCGCGCAGTTGTACTTGGCGGCGGTGGGGCCGCTCGGGAAGGTGTACTCGTTGTACGTCTCGGCGGTCGTGTTGGTTCCCGTGCAGTACGGCCAGCCGTAGTTGCCGGGTGAGGTGATGCGGTTGAACTCGACCTGGCCGCCGGGGCCCCGGTTGGTGTCGGTGCCGCCCGCGTCAGGGCCGTAGTCACCGAGGTAGACCGTGCCGGTGGGGCGGTCGACGGACATCCGGAAGGGGTTGCGGAAGCCCATCGCGTAGATCTCGGGCCGGGTGTTCGCCGTGCCCGCCGCGAAGAGGTTGCCGGCCGGGACGGTGTAGCCGCCGGCCGCGGTGGGCTTGATCCGCAGCAGCTTGCCGCGCAGGTCGTTGGTGTTGCCGGAGGTGCGCTGGGCATCGAACTGGGGGTTGCGGTTGGTGCGTTCGTCGATCGGCGTGTACCCGGAGGAGTCGAACGGGTTGGTGTCGTCGCCGGTGGTCAGATAGAGGTTCCCGGCGGCGTCGAAGTCGATGTCCCCGCCGACGTGGCAGCACTGGCCGCGGTCGTTGGGCACTTCGAGGACGATCTTCTCGCTGGCCATGTCCAGGGTGCCGTCGGCGCGCAGGGTGAACCGGGACAGGTTCAGGTGGCCCTTCCAGACCTCGAAGTCGGCGGCGGTGCCGGTGGTGGGGGCGTCGCCGGCCGGAGTGGTCAGCTTCGGTGAGTAGTAGACGTACACGTACCGGTTGGTGGCGAAGGCGGGGTCGGCGGCGATCCCCTGGAGGCCTTCCTCGTCGTGCGTGTAGACGTCGAGCTTCCCGGCCTGCTTGGTGTTTCCGGCCGGGTCGGTCAGGCGGATCGTGCCGTCGCGGGCGGTGTGCAGGACCGAGCGGTCCGGCAGCACGGCCAGGGACATCGGCTGACCCACCTCGGCGGCTCCGGTGGCGAGCTGGACCTGCTGGTAGTCGGCGGTCGGGAGATCCGCCGCGACCACGGACGCCGTGCTGGCGTGGGGGGCCGTGCTGGCCGTGGGAGCCGCGGTGACGGCTCCGGCCAGGACGAGCGCGAGCGCAGTGAGCGTTCTCAGCCCTGCGCGAGGGCGCCATTGCATGAAGGGTCGTCCTTCCTGACGGTGGGGGATGTCAGGCAAGGCGCGCGCCGGCCGCGCTTGCCGGGTGCTGGAGCGGGGCTCGGACGCGGAACGGCCGAGTCCGGGAGGTGTGCGGTGCGGGGTGGTGCGGTGTGTGGTAATTGCAGTGCACACCAAAGGAATTGCAGCTGTCTGCGAACCCTTTGCATGCTGTTGGCCACTCGGCCATTTGTCAAGGGCCTGTCAAAATTGCGTTACAGGCGATGACATCCGGCCGGGAGGAAATGGTCCGGACCGGACGCGCAGCCGCTGCGCGGGGCTGGGCGGGCGGGGTGGTGCGGGGCGCTGCGTGGGGTGGCCCGGAGTGGGTGGTTGGCGTGGGGGTGGCCGCCGGAGGGGCGGCCCGGTGCGGGTGGGTTGGTACGGGTGCCTCGTGGGGCGGCTCGGTGCGGGTGCCCGCGGGGGGGGGCGGCCCGGTGCGGGTGGGTTGGCACGGGTGCCGCGCGGGGCGACTCGGTGCGGGTGGCTCGGTGCAGGTGACGCAGTACGGGTGGCCGCGCGGGGCGACTCGGTTGCGGGGGCCCGGGCACGGGCACCTCACCACAGACGCCTCACCACAGACGCCTCACCGCAGGCGCCTCAGCGCGGGCGCCTCGCCGCAGGCGGCTCAGTGCGGGGCGCGTTCCTCCAGGATCGCTTGCCAGGCGGGGGCCGGGCCCTCGGGTGCGGGCTCGGGGCGTCGGCCGCCGCGGGCGAAGAAGTCGGCCAGCGGCAGGATCGCGGCGCCGACGGTGACCGCGTCGGGCCCGAGCAGGCCGAGTTCCACGGTCACCTTCTGCGCCGGGTGCTTCAGGGCGTACGACATGGCGTGGCGGCGTACGTCGGGCAGGAACCCGGGGCCGAGCTGGAGGCCGGCCCAGCCGCCGATCAGGATCCGCTCGGGCTGGAAGAGGTTGATCAGGTCGGAGAGCCCGGCGCCCAGGTACTCGGCGGTCTCCTCCAGCACCCCGAGGGCGACCGGGTCGGGCTCGGTGCCCTCGGGCGGGTAGGCGGCGGCGAGCATGGCGGTGAGGGTGGTCTCCTCGTCGGTGCCCCGAGGCGGCCGGCCGCCCGCCTCCCGCCAGCGCTCCAGCAGCGACTCGGCGCCCGCGTACGCCTCCAGGCAGCCGAGCGCGCCGCAGCGGCAGCGGCGTCCGCGCACCCGGACCGTCAGATGCCCCCACTCGACGGCCCGGCCGTTGTCCGCGTCCGGGGTGACCAGACAGGCGCCGACGCCGGAGCCGAAGAGCACGACGACCGCGTTGCGGGCGCCACGTCCGCCGCCGAACCACATCTCGGCCTGGCCGAGGGTCTTGGCGCCGTTGTCGATGAAGTAGCACACCGTGCCGGGCAGCTGGGAGCCCTCGCGGAGCAGTTCCTCCAGCGGGACCGCGTCCCAGCCGATGGTCTGGCCGTGTACGACCGCGCCGCGCTCGGGGGTGCGCTCGACGATGCCGGGAACGCCGATGCCGACGCCGAGCAGCTGCTCGGGGGCGATGCCCGCGGCGCCGATCACCTCGGAGATGCCGTCGCGGATGTGGCCGACGATGACGTCCACGTCGTAGCGCTGGGGTTCCAGGGGGCGTTCGGTGCGGGCGAGTTCGGTGAGCGCGAGGTCGAACAGTTCGACACGGACCCGGGTCTCGCCGACGTCGACGCCGATCATGTGGCCGCTGCGGGGCGAGACCCGCAGCAGGGTGCGGGGCCGGCCGCCGTCGGAGTCGACGCTGCCGGCCTCCTCCACCAGTCCGTCCCCGACCAGGTCGGCGACGACATTGCTGATCGAGCCGGAGCTGAGACCCGTGGCGGGGCCGAGTTCGAAGCGGCTGAGGGGGCCGTCGAAGTACAGCCGTTGCAGCACGGCCGTGCGGTTGGCCCGCCTCAGGTCCCGTACCGTGCGCCCGTTCCGCCCCGTCATGTGGCCCCTTCCGCCCTGTGTCCGACCTGCAACATACCTCTCGCATTGGCCTTGCCGCGACCTTTCCCGAACCCTTAATTCATGTAATGAGCGAAGCGGGGCGCGGGACGGGGCCGTGGCGGGTACGGACGGCTTTCTGTGGGTTTGCTGTGCGATCCCGTCGTAGCGCAGTGAACGCCCGGTGTACAGCGGCCCGTCCAGACAATCACCGCGAGGGCGGTACCGGCCAGGGGGCGTGCCGTCGCCTTGGCCCGGCCTTCGGCCGGCGTGGCAGCCCATGCCCCGGGAAGCGCGGCAGTCCGAGGCGGCGATCGCCGTACCTTTCTCGCCACAGTCCGAGGACCGGAGGCATCCTCGCCGGGGCGAGCGCGGAAAACCCGTTGGCCCCCGAGTCCCGCCGCTTCCTACCATGGGCCGGTTCCCAGAGGGTCTGGGCGATGGTCCAGGTGACCGATGGTGGGAGGCACCCCGTGCGTGCGCTCGGCGAGCAGGACATCCGCGGCTCGTTCATCAACTGTTCCAAGGGTGAGGCCAAGCGGCTGGCCGTGCCCCGGGATCTCGCCGAGCGGCCCTGGCAGGAGCTGGATTTCCTGGGCTGGCGGGACCCCGGGGCGCCCGACCGCAGCTATCTGGTGGCCGAGCGGGACGGTCGGCCGGTGGGCGTGGCGCTGCGGTTCCCCGCCGCCCAGCGGGGCTTTCTGCATCGGAGCATGTGCTCGGTGTGCCTGACCACCCATCGCGGCGGCGGGGTCTCCCTGATGACCGCGAGGAAGGCCGGCGCCGCCGGGCGGGAGGGCAACTCGGTCGGGCTGTACATGTGCACCGACCTCGCCTGTTCCCTGTACCTACGGGGCCGGAAGATCCCGGACAGCGGAGCCCGCTTCGAGGAGAGCCTCACCCTGGAGGAACAGATCGAGCGGGCCGAGCGGAATCTCTTCGGCTTCCTGGACAAGCTGACCGTCTGACACATCCGCCCCCTTTTTCACCCCTTCTGTCCCGGATGCACCCCCTGTCACGTTCAGCGCGGGCGGTCGGCGGGAACAGGGCAAGGGATGCGAGACCTACGGGAGTGGACGCGGGGCGTCCGGGAGCAGGGTTCCCGGGCCGTCCGGAAGGTATGGCGGTGGAGCCGGGATCCGGTGATCGTGCAGATGCTGCGGTCCACCGCCGCGGCGACCATCGCGTACGTCATCGCCCTGCGGCTGAGCCCCGAGGCAAGGCCGCTCACCGCGCCGCTGACCGCGCTGCTGGTCGTACAGGTCACCCTGTACTCCACGCTCACCACGAGCATCCGCCGGGTCAACTCGGTGGTCGCGGGCGTGCTCGTGGCGGTCGGCTTCAGTCTGCTGGTGGGGCTGACCTGGTGGAGCCTCGCGCTGGTGATCATCGCGTCGCTGGCGGTGGGGCATCTGGTCCGGGTCGACGAGTTCGTGCCCGAGGTCGCGATCAGCGCCATGCTGGTGCTCGGCGTGACCGCCGTGGACGACACGGCCTGGGCGCGCGTGGTGGAGACGCTGATCGGCGCGGCCGTCGGCCTCGCCTGCAATCTGCTGCTCGCGCCGCCGGTCTGGGTGGACGAGGCGGGCGCGTCCATCGAGGAGCTGGCCAGGCGGGTACGGCAGCTGATGCTGCGGGTCGGCGAGGAGGCCGCCGGGCACACCCCGGCCCAGGAGGCGGCGCTGCGGCTGCACGAGGCGCGCCGCCTCGATCACGACATCAGCGGGGTGGACGCCGATCTGCGGCAGGCCGAGGACAGTCTGCGGCTCAATCCACGGGTCCGGGAGGGGCTGCTGCACCGGATCGTGCTGCGCACCGGCCTGGACACGCTGGAGATCTGCACGGTCGTCCTGCGGGTGATCGCCCGCACCCTCACCGATCTGGCCAAAGAGCGCGAGCCGCATCCGCTGTTCCCGGCGCGCACGGGCGCGCTCGTGGAGCAACTGCTGTCGGAGATCGCCGACGCGGTGGTGAGCTTCGCGGTGCTGGTCACGACCAGTGTCAGCGTGAGCGCCGAGTCGGCGGAGGAGCGGCTCGCCGCCGAACTCCGCCAGGCCGCCGCGACCCGCGACGCACTGTCCCGGCTGCTCCTCGTCCAGGTGCGGCGCGATGCCCGGCAGTGGCAGCTGTACGGCGCGATCCTCGCCGAGGCCACCCGGATCATCGACGAACTGGACACCGAGCACCGCACCCGCCGGCTGTTCGAGGAACTGGACCGGCACTCGCGCGAGCAGCGCGAACGCCGGCCCCGGCTGACCCGGCTGCGGGACCGGGCGCGGGTGTCGCGGCGCATCGTGCGGAACCGGGCGGCGGCCTCCCGGCGTTCTCTGTGAAGAACGTGACGCGTGCCGCGTGTGCGGCATGGCACGAGCGACATACGAGCGACATACAGGGGGCTTCGCCGATGACGAGCGGGACGGTACGGATCGACGGGAACACGCTGCGGCTGCCGGGCGGTGCGGCGGTGCAGTTCATCCGCACCCTGCGGCTGCCCGAGACGGGCACGCACGCGCTGCCGCCGGGCCTGGGCCAGTTCCCGGTCCGCAGGGTCACCGACTATCCGTCCACCGTGCCCGCCGAGTGGCTGGCGCGCGGCGGGGTGATGCTGCCGGTGTATCTGCGCGAGGCGATGTGGCTGAGCTTCGGCGGCACCACGGAGCCCGCCGCGCTCCAGGTCGGCGTGGGCAAGGTGTGCGCGGTCTCGGGCAGACCGTGGAGCGACCGTCTGGTCCGGCAGCCCCAGAATTACCTGGTGCTGCCCCGCCAGCCGTGGCTCGACGGCATCAACTCCGGGAAGGGCACGGTCCGCCAGTTCGTCGCCGTGCCGCTGGGCCTCGGCGCGACCGTCGAGGGGCAGGTCACCGGCGAGGAGGTCTGGGGCGGCCTCCAGCTCCAGTCCTTCGCGCTCGGCGAACGCGCGCTGGCGGACTGGCGCGAGAAGCAGCGGCGGCTGGCCGCCGAGCGGCGCCGCGCACCGGCCTTCGGCGGCCCGCTGCCGACCCCCGGGGCGATGCCCATGGCGGCGTCCGCCCCCGGCGCCGCCCGGACTCGGCAGCGCGGTGCGGCGATGGGGCTCGGCGTCGGCGGCTCGATGCGCCAGGAGGTGTACCGCGACGACCGCCCGCTGTCGGACTGGGCCGAGGACGCCTCCGGGCGGGTCTTCGTGCATCTGGTGACGCCGCCGGAGTGGCGCCGGATCACCGGCGAGGCCCCGCCGCCGTCCCCGGTGGACCGCGCGGCCTACACGCGTGCGGGGCTGCCCTGGTTCGACTACTACGACGACCAGGGCGAGGATCTGGCACCGACGGCCCCGCTCACCGAGGTGAAGCCGGTCGGCGACTGGCTCGGCACCGACCACGAGCCCTGGCAGGAGCCGACCCCGCAGCAGATCAAGCCCCTGGGGGACACGCCGGGAAAGGCGGTGCAGGACGGGGCGTGGTGAGGGGGGCGTGACGGGAGTGGGTGACGGGCCGAGTGACGGGGGTGGGTGACTGGGCCGGGGCGGGGCCCGGTGAGGGGGCCCGGACGACGGGGGCGAGGGCTGGGTCTGAGGGCGCATCGGCGCCTGGTTGGTGGGTCCCGGTTCGCCGGTTCGCGGGTTCGGGCCGTGCGTCCGCGCGCCCGGTCGGTGCTCACCCCCCGGCTGCGGTCCCGCCGCACACCCGCCCACGCCTGCACGCCTCCCACCCCACGGGGCCGACATCCCCTCCTACGGCCACGAGTTGGCTCCCTCGGTCGGCCGGCCCACACCCGCGCGGGCGCCCCGAGATCGGCCTGACCGGCATCCGGCTGACGGGCAGTGGCCCCGCGCGCGGGCGGGCCGACCGACACCGACCCCGGCATACCCCGCCGGCCCCTCACCGGGCGCGCACGCGCAATCGTGCCGTCCGCCTCACCCCTCCCCATCCGTCCGCTGCCGCTGGAGCGCCGGGCGGGCGCAGGCGGCCGAGCCGGCCTGGGCGAGCAGGACATGCATGCGCTCGGTGAGCTGGGCGACGGTGTCGGCGGGGGTGTGGAAGGGCAGGCGTACGTCGCCGTGGGCGCGGCTGCGTTCGATGCGCAGGGTCAGTCCGTGGCGGTCGACGGCGAGCGGCTGGACGCGGACCGCGCCCAGGAGGCTCTCGGCCTCCACGAGCCGGGTGAGCCGTTCGACGGCGTCGGGGTGGGCGTCGGCGAGGTGCGTGAGCAACCGGGCCTCGGCGGTGGCGAGCGGATCGGGCGTGGCGGCGGCGAACTCGTCGAGGTCGACGACCTCCGCGCCGGCGGCCTGGTGCAGCACCACCCGAGTGGCCTGGAAGACGAGATGGCCGTCCACGGAGGAGAACCAGCCGGCCAGCCAGAGCCGGGCGCGGATCCGGTTGCGTACGGGGACGGGGGCCACGTCGGCGAACTCCAGCACGGCGGACGGCTCCCCGCGCGGGGCGCAGATCGCGGTGGCCAGCAGCGCGCTGTCCTGCGGCACATGGAGCAGCACCCGGCCGTCCTCGGCCGTGTCGTGCGCGCCGACCAACTCCTCCCGGCCGCCGTCCGCGGTCACCGCGCACGACCATGCGGCGGCGAGCACCGACCGCGCGCGTTCTGCCGCGCCGGGCGCGGCCGTCCAGGTCTGGCTCTCACCCATCCGATCCTCCTAAGGTTAGGCTTGCCTAACCTAGCGGACTTCGGGGCGCGCGCCAACCACACCCACGAGGCTTCACAGGTTGGTGACATGACGCCCGGGGCGCCACCACCCGACGCCGGAGGCGTACGAGAGGACCGCGCCCCGGGGAGCGGCCCCGACCTCAGCCGGGGGTGACCCCAACAGCGCCCGCGCGCACAGCTCCCGTATCTGTCCCCGCGTCAGCTCCGGCCGCCGAGGCCAAGGGAGCTGGGGCTGACGCACCGGGCACGGATAGGGATACGGGGCGGGGCGCAGGGACAGGGTGCGCGCCCCCCGTCACCCGGTCGCCCAGTGCTCCGGCCGGGTGACCGACCCCGGCAGCCGTGTCCCGGCGTTGCCGCGGGCCGCGTTCACCTGGGGCTGGGTGAGGAAGAAGGCGCCGGTCAGATCGGCGTCCGTAAGGTCGGTGTCGCGCAGGTCGGCGCCGATGAAGTCCGCGCCGCGCAGATCGGCGCCGGTGAGGTCGGCGGCGATGAGATAGGTGCCGCGCAGGTTGGCGCCGCGCAGGTCGGCGTTCCTCAGCCGTGCGCCCATCAGATCGGCGCCGCGCCGGTCGGGGCCCCGCCTTCCCGCGCGGGCCAGTTCGCTGGTGCGCAGCAGCAGGGCGCTGACCTGCTGCCGGTGGGCGGCCACGTCGAGGGCGGCGAGTTCCTCCGGAGTTCCGTGGGTGAGCCGCCGGGTGCGCTCCAGGGCGTGGCGCAGCTTCGGGTGGACGGGGCGGGCGGCGGGGAGGGTGAGGGCCTCGGTGAGGTACCGGAGCAGTTCATGGAGCTGACGGACGACCGGGAAGACGTCGAACATCCGCCGGGCCCGCTCGGGCGGGCCGGTGCGCCAGTCGACGCCACCGAAGACGACCTGCGAGACCTGCTGCCCGGCGCCGAAGCAGTCGTACACCGTGCAGCCGGAGTAACCGCGCTCGCGCAGCCGGGCGTGAATGCCGCAGCGGTGGTCGTCGCCCAGGTTGGGGCACGGCGTCCCGGCGGGCTTGTCGCGCGCGAAGTCGGCGGAGGCGGTGAAGGGGAGGGCGACACAGCACAGCCCGAAGCAGTTCGCGCAGTCGCCGCGCAGCACGGTCAGGTCAGCCGCGTCTGCCCGTCCAGCCGGATCTGCCGGTCCCGTGGGCTCTGCCGGTCCAGGCGCATCGGCCGGCCCGGTCGCATCAGCCGGTCCCGCCGGGTCAGCCGCGTCGGCTGATCGATCTCGCATGCCGCCCACCCTAATGACCTGCGCGAACGGGCGACGCGCCCGCCCTGCGCCACCCTCGCGTCGATGGGCACCGCGAGCAGGTCGCCCGGCACGGAACGCCGGCCTTCGAGCGGGCCTCGCTCATCGGGCGAACAGTTCGAAGGACACCGCCGGTCGGCCGCCGAAGCGCGGGGCGATGTCCGCCGCGAACCCGGTGAGCAGATCACGGACGTACGTCTCCGGCTCGGCGTCGGTCAGGGCCTCGATGTAGGTGCGGTGGGCGAGCAGCGAGCGTACGGCCCGGTCCATGCCGTCGGTGGCGTCCACGGCGTGGGTGGGGGAACTGGACCCGGCGACGGCGACCCACCGCACGCCGTTCCACGGTTCGAGGCCCTGCTCGGTGAGTTCCGGGAAGATCCAGCGGTTCCCGGCGTCGGCCGCCGCGTCGAGCGTGGCCCGGCCGACGGCCACATGGTCGGGGGTGTTCCAGTGGACACCGGCCCAGGTGTCCCGGTGGTTGAGGGTGATGACCAGTTCGGGACGGTGGCGGCGGATGGCGGCGGCGATGTCGCGGCGCAGCGCGATGCCGTACTCGATCACGCCGTCGCGGTGGTCCAGGAACTCCACCGTGGACACGCCGACCTCGGCCGCGCTCGCCCGCTGTTCGCGTTCCCGCAGCGGGGCGGCCCGCGCGGGCTCCAGGGTGTCCATCCCCGCCTCACCCCGGGTCGCCAGGACGTACGACACCTCGCGTCCGCCGTCCGTCCAGCGCGCGACGGCCGCCGCGCACCCGTACTCCAGGTCGTCCGGGTGCGCGACCACCGCGAGGGCGCGCTCCCAGTCCTCGGGCATGGGCTCAAGCTGGGTGATCGTCGGGTCGCTCATGCGGGAAGACTAATCCGCACGTCCCACGGGAGCGCGCGGGTTCGACCCGCCCCCCGCTCCACGGCCTCCGCTCCCCCTCCCTCGCTCCCTCGTTCCCGCTCCACCACCGTCGCTCCACGACCCTCGCCCCGTCGCCCGCAAGCGCCGCCGCTCATACCTCGTCCCGCGCCAGCGCCAGCAGCCGGTCCAGTACGCGGGGCCCGCCGGCCCGTACGCCGTCGTGTTCGAACTCGTCGGTGATCCAGGTGCGCAGGCCCCGGATCGTGCGGGCGGTGGTCAGCGCGTGGGCGGTGTCGACGTACATGTCGTCGTGGTAGACGGCGGCGGCGACCGGGACCTCGTTGGCGGCGAGCCGCTCGGCGTCGTACAGGGGGCGCCAGTCGGTGCGGGCGGCGAGGAGTTCGGCGGTCTCGCGCAGCGGGCGCAGCGCCGGGTCGCAGTCGAACATCCAGGGGTGCACGGACTCGCCGGTGAACAGCAGTGGTCCGTCGCCCGCGAGCGTCTTGGCCGCGTCGAACTGCGGGAACTCGGCGCGCACCCGCTCCGCCGACCAGTCGGTGGGCCGGTCGTCCTGGCCGTAGATGGCCTCGTGGACCAGCGCGTAGAGGGGGTGGCCCGCGTAGGAGAGCAGGGCCTGGACGTCTTCCTGGAAGGCGTCGGACAGGGCGCTGCCCTGCGGGGTACGGACGAAGGCGTGTTCGAGGAGATAGTGCAGCCGGTGGCTGCCGTCGCCGCCGCCGAGCAGGATGCCGAGGGACTGGAACGCCTCGACGGTGAGCCGGTAGCCGCCCGGCAGCACCACGTCGTGGCCGAGCAGATGGTCGGCGATCCGGCGGGCGCGCTCGATGTCCTGCGGGTAGCGGGCGTAGTGCGCGGCGACCTTGCGTTCGATGCGCGGGTACGCCGCCCGGTAGACGTCGTCGGCGTGGGCGTCGAGGGAGGGCAGGCCGCCGGTGATCACCGCGGTGCTCAGGCCCTCGGGCGCGGTGGACAGATAGTGCACGGCACAGAAGCCGCCGAAGCTCTGGCCGAGGACGGCCCAGGGCCTGCCGCCGGTCAGTTCGCGGCGGATCAGTTCGCAGTCGCGCACGATCGCGTCGGCGCGGAAGTGGGCGAGGTAGTCGGCCTGTTCGGCGGGGCCGCCACGCAGTGGGAGGGTCTGGCGGTTGGCGGGGGTGGAGTGGCCGGTGCCGCGCTGGTCCAGAAGGAGGACGCGGTACTCCTTCAGGGCCCGCTCCAGCCACGCCTGCTTTCCGATGAAACGGTTCGCCCCGAAGCCGGGGCCGCCCTGGAGGTAGACCAGCCACGGCAGGTCCCGGCCCGCCCTGTCCCCGGCGACGACTTCGCGGGCGTAGACCTCGATGGTCTCGCCGCCCGGGGCGTCGTGGTCGAGGGGCACGGTGAAACGGCGGTCGGTGAGGACGACGCCGGGCTGGCGGTAGCTGACGCTCAAGGGGTCTCCCGGTACGGACGAGGTTCATGGTTCGTGGCCGCGTCCCAGTTCAGCACACCCGGGTGGGGTGGGGGGAGAGCGGGGATCGTGAAAACGGGCTGAATGGCCGGTCAGTGGGGTGGGAGGCGCGCCGGGGCGGCCGGTCGGCGGGGCGGGCGGCACGCCGGGGGGAAGGCCGGTCAACCGGGGTGTGGCATCCCGGGGGGGGCCAGCCGGTCGGCCCGGGCCGGGACACGCCTCGGGCATACCTGGACATACATTCCGACAGCGGTCCGCATCTGCCCCTCCCCCGCCTCCCCCATTACGCTGATCCCCGCACAGCCCACCCTGATATACATCCGAGCTATCCGCCCGAGCCATCCATCCGATGAACCACGAGGAGCCGCGATGCGTGTCGCCCTGTTCCTGACCTGCGTCAACGACACGCTGTATCCGGACACCGGCCGCGCGGTGGTGAAACTGCTGACCAGGCTGGGGGTCGAGGTCGACTTCCCGATGGCGCAGACCTGCTGCGGACAGGCCCACTACAACACCGGATACCGGCATGAGGCCGAGCCGCTGGCCCGGCATTTCTCCGATGTTTTCGGGGAGTACGAGGCGATCGTGACGCCGTCGGGCTCCTGCGGGGCGATGGTCCGGGAGCTGTACCCGCGGATGGGCGAACGGGCCCGGGCGGAGGGACGCGGCGGCGGGCTGGCGACCCTGCTGGAGACGGTCGTGCCGAAGACGTACGAACTGACCGAGTTCCTGGTGGATGTGCTGGGGGTGACGGACGTCGGGGCGTACTACCCGCACCGGGTGACCTATCACCCGACCTGTCACGGGCTGCGTTCGCTGGGCCTCGGGGACCGGCCGCTGCGGCTGCTGCGGGCGGTGCGGGGGCTGGACCTGGTGGAGCTGCCGGGCGCGGAGGAGTGCTGCGGCTTCGGCGGCACGTTCGCGTTGAAGAACGCGGACGTGTCGGCGGCGATGGGCACGGACAAGGTGCGCAACGCGGAGTCGACGGGCGCGCAGGTGCTGTGCGCGGCCGACAACTCCTGTCTGCTGCATCTCGGCGGCACCATGACCCGGCTGGGCGCGGAGCTGCGGCCGGTGCACCTGGCGGAGATCCTGGCGAGCACGGAGGAGGAACCGGCGGGATGAGCGGACCTGAGGCGAACGGCCTGACCCGCGGACACGGGAAGGTCGGCCCGACCCTCCAACACGGGGAAGTCGGCCCGACGCGCGGACACCGGAAAGTCGGCCCACCGCGCGGACACAGGCAAGTCGGCCCGACGCCCGAACGACGAGCAACCCGCCGGACGAGCGGACGAACGGCAGTCGGCCCGGCCCCCGGACACCGGGAGACCGGCCCGGCGCGCGGACAAGGAGACAGCCGATGAGCGGCACGTTCGTAGGGATGCCGGCGTTTCCGCGGGCCGCGCGCGAGGCGGTACGCGACACCACCCTGCGGAGCAATCTGCGGCACGCCACCCACACCATCCGCGCCAAGCGGGCCCAGGCGGTCGCCGAGGTGTCCGACTGGGCGGAGCTGCGGGAGGCGGGGCGCCGGATCAAGGACCACACCCTGCGCCATCTCGACCGATATCTCGTGCGGTTGGAGGAGTCGGTCACGGCGGCGGGCGGCACGGTCCACTGGGCGGCCGACGCGGACGAGGCCAACCGGATCGTGACCGGCCTGGTCCAGGCGACCGGTGAGCGCGAGGTCGTGAAGGTCAAGTCGATGGCCACGCAGGAGATCGGGCTCAACGAGGCGCTGGAGGCGGCGGGCATCCGGGCCTACGAGACCGACCTCGCCGAACTGATCGTGCAGCTCGGCCATGACCGGCCCTCGCACATCCTGGTCCCGGCGATCCATCGCAACCGGGGTGAGATCCGGGACATCTTCCGCCGTGAGATGGGCACGTGGGGCCGCCCCGCGCCCGACGGGCTCACCGACACCCCCGCCGAACTCGCCGAGGCGGCCCGGCTGCATCTGCGGGAGAAGTTCCTGCGCGCCAAGGTGGGGATCTCCGGCGCCAACTTCATGGTCGCGGACACCGGCACGATGGTGGTCGTGGAGTCCGAGGGCAACGGCCGGATGTGCCTGACCCTCCCCGAGACGCTGATCTCGGTCGTCGGCATCGAGAAACTCGTGCCGTCCTGGCGGGACCTGGAGGTGTTCCTCCAGACGCTGCCGCGCTCCTCGACGGCCGAGCGGATGAACCCGTACACCAGCACCTGGACCGGTACGGCGGACGATGACGGGCCGCGCGCCTTCCATCTGGTGCTGCTGGACAACGGCCGCACCGACACCCTCGCCGACGAGGTGGGCCGCCAGGCCCTGCGCTGTATCCGCTGCTCGGCCTGTCTGAATGTGTGCCCGGTGTACGAGCGGGCCGGGGGGCATGCGTACGGGTCGGTCTATCCGGGCCCGATCGGCGCGATCCTCAGCCCGCAACTGCGCGGCACCGGGAGCGAGATCGACGCCTCCCTGCCGTACGCCTCCTCCCTGTGCGGGGCCTGCTACGAGGTGTGCCCGGTGGCCATCGACATCCCCGAGGTGCTGGTGCATCTGCGGGAGCGGGTGGTGCAGGGCGGTCCGGTGACCCGGCAGGGCAACAAGGTGGTCCTCAAGCCCGCCAAGGGGCACGCGGCCGAACGGGCGGCCATGCGCGCGGCCCGCTGGGCGCTCGACCGTCCCGGCGCCCTGCGCACCGGCCAGCGCCTCGCCTCCCGGACCCGCAGGTTCCACCCGCGCACCCTGCCGGGCCCGGGCAAGGCGTGGAGCGCCGGCCGCGATCTGCCGACGGTCCCGGCGGAGCCGTTCCGCGACTGGTGGCAGCGTACGAACGGCGGGAGCGACGACGGGAGCAACAGTCGGAGCAACAGTCGGAGCAATAGCGGGAGCAACGGCGGGAGCAGCGGCGCGAAGGGCGAGCGATGAGCAGCAGGGAACGGATTCTCGGCCGGGTGCGGCGGGCGCTCGCGGACGTCCCCCGGGACGATCCGCCCTATGAGCGGGCGATCGAGCGGAACTACGCCCGTGTGCACGGCGAGCGGACCGAGGCACAGACGGTGGAGCTGCTGGCCGAGAACCTGGCGGACTACCGGGCGGTCGTCCACCGCTGCACGGACGAGGAGCTGCCCATGCTGATGATGCGTCTCCTCGCCGAGCGCGGCTCGGAGACCGTGCTCGTGCCGCCGGACCTGCCGCCCTCCTGGCTGAGCGCGGCGGACCCCACCCGCGTCCACGACCGTGCCGTCTCCACCCCCCACGAGTTGGACCGGGTCGGCAGTGTGGTGACCGGGTGCGCGGTCGCCGTGGCGGAGACCGGCACGATCGTGCTCGACGGATCGCCGGACCAGGGGCGGCGCCGCATCACCTTGATCCCCGACCATCACATCTGTGTGGTGCGCGTGCCCGACCAGGTGGTGTCGTCGGTCCCCCAGGCCCTCGAACGCCTCGACCCCGCCCGCCCGCTGACCTGGATCTCCGGACCGTCGGCGACCAGTGACATCGAGCTGGACCGGGTGGAGGGCGTGCACGGACCGCGCACGCTGGAGGTGGTGCTGGTGGGCGCCGGGCCCGGGTGAACCGAGGGGATCGCGCCGGAGAGCGGGCGGGGACGGGCGCGGCTAGCGTAAGGACATGATCCGGTTCGAGCAGGTCACCAAGCGCTACCCGGACGGGACGACGGCCGTGGACGGGCTGTCCTTCGAGGTGTCCGAGGGCGAGCTGGTCACCCTCGTCGGCCCCTCGGGCTGCGGCAAGACCACCACCATGATGATGGTGAACCGGCTGATCGAGCCGACGTCGGGCCGGATCCTGGTGAACGGCGAGAACATCGCGGACGTCGACCCGGTCCGGCTGCGCCGCCGCATCGGGTACGTCATCCAGCAGGTCGGCCTCTTCCCGCACCGCACGATCCTCGACAACACGGCCACCGTGCCCGCGCTGATCGGCTGGAAGCGCGCGAGGGCGAGGCAGCGGGCGGCGGAACTGCTGGACCTGGTCGGACTCGACCCCGGCATCTACGGGCCGCGTTACCCGCATCAGCTGTCGGGTGGTCAGCGGCAGCGGGTCGGGGTGGCCCGCGCGCTGGCCGCCGATCCGCCGGTGCTGCTGATGGACGAGCCGTTCGGCGCGGTCGACCCGGTGGTGCGCGAGCAGTTGCAGGACGAGTTCCTGCGGATGCAGGCCACCGTGCGCAAGACGGTGCTGCTGGTCACCCATGACATCGAGGAGGCGGTCCGGCTCGGCGACCGGATCGCGGTGTACGGACAGGGCCGGATCGAGCAGTACGACACTCCGGGCGCGGTGCTGGGGATGCCCGCGTCCCCGTACGTCGCCGCCTTCGTGGGCGCGGACCGGGGGCTGAAGCGGCTGTCGGTGACCGCGATCGAGCCCGGGGACGTGGAACAGCCGCCGGTCGTCGGGCTGGACGAGGCGGCCGGGCGGGCGGCGGCACGGATGCGGGCGGACGGCGCCCGCTGGGCGGTGGTGCTGGACGCGGACGGCGATCTGCACGGCTGGGTGGGGCTGGACGAGCTGGGCACCGAGGGGGCCGTCGGGGCGCTCGCGCACCGGATGAACGCCTGGGTTCCGGTCGGGGCACCGCTGAAGCAGGCGTTCGGCGTGATGCTCCAGCACGACGCCGGATGGGTGGCCGTCCTGGACGGCTCCCGGTTCCTCGGCGTCCTGACCCCCGCCAAGCTGCATGAGGCGCTGCGCCGCTCGGTGGACGCGGACGCGCAGGGGGTGTCCCGGGGGCAGGTGGCGTTCGACTCGGTGGCGGACGCGTGAAGGGCGAACCCGTGAGGGGCCGACGGCAGCCCCAGCCTCTTTCCTACGTCAGCAGCCCCTTGTCCTTGAGATAAGTCCGTGCCACGTCCTCCGGGAGCCGTCGCCAGCTGTCCACCTGCTCGTTCATGGAGGCGAGGTCGGCGGTGGTGAGGACCTCGTTGAGCTTGCCGAGGGCCTTGGTGACGCCGGGGCCGCCCGCGCGGGCGCGGTTCACGACCGGCACCACGTAGTCGGCGTTCTGGAGATGCTTGTCGTCGGCGAGCAGGACGAGGCCGAACTGGTCGAGGGTGGCGTCGGTGGTGGTGGTCAGCACCATCTGGTCCTGGCCGTTCTGCACGGCGAGTTTGGCCTGGGTGGTGCCCACGCCCTTGGGGTCGACGGCGACGATGTCGATGCCGTAGACCCGCTTCAGCCCGGGTTCGCAGTACGGCCGCTGCACGCATTCGTCGCCCGCCGCGAGCCGTACCTTCAGTCCCGAGGCGCCGAGGTCGCTGAGGGTCTTGAGGTGGTGCTCGCGCGCGTAGCTGTCCTTGACGGCGAAGGCGTTCTGGTCGACGGCCCGGCCGGGGTCCAGGACGGTGAGGCCGCGGGGGGTGGCCAGCCGGCGCAGGGCCTTCATGGTGGCGGCGAGGTCGGGTGAGCCGACGGGCGGGGCGTCGGGGCCGTTGGTCTTGGCGTTGAGCCAGTCGGCGAAGGTGGCCGCGTACTCCGGGACGACATCGATCTGCCCGGACTCCAGGGCCGGTTCGTACAGCTCGCGGTTGGCGACCGTGAGGAAGGAGGTCCGGTATCCGGCCTGGTTCAGGAGCAGGGCGTACAGCTGGGCGAGCAGATCGCTCTCGGTGAATCCGGCCGAGCCGACGGTGAGGTGGTGGCTGTCGCCGGGGGACGCGGTGACCTCGCCCTGGCTCTCCAGGGAGGGGCCGGTGGCACAGCCGGCGGCGGTCAGGGCCAGCAGAAGGACGCCCGCGAGTACCGTACGGGCCCCGACCGGGTGTCTCATCCGGACTCTCATCGGATGTCCCGTCCGGGCCCTCATCGAGTGTCCCCTCCGGGCCCTCATCGAGTGTCCCCTCCGGGCCCTCATCGAGTGTCCCGTCCGGGCCCTCACCGGGTGCCCCTGACCCAGGCCGGGGAGAGCCGTTCGGTGATCTCGAAGGCGCCCTCGACGAGCAGGGCGAACACGGCGACCAGGAAGGCGCCGGCCACCACCTGGGGCGTACTGGCGAGGTTGAAGCCAGCTGTGATGATCCGGCCCAGCCCTCCCCCGCCCGCGAGCGCGGCGATGGTCGCGGTGGCGACGAGCTGGACGGCGGCGATCCGGACGCCGGTGAGGATCATCGGGGACGCGAGGGGCAGTTCCACGTGAAACATCACCTGTCGTCCCGTCATGCCCATACCGCGTGCTGCCTGCACGGTGGCCCGGTCGACCTCGCGCATGCCGACATAGGCGTTGGTGAGCAGGGGTGGTACGGCGAACAGGACCAGGGCGACGACCGTGGGGCCCTCGCCCCAGTTGCCGACCGGGGTGAGGAGCAGCAGGACCAGGACGGCGAAGGTGGGGACCGCGCGGCCGATGTTGGAGAGGTTGACGGCGAGCGCGCCGCCCTTGCCGAGATGGCCGAGGACGAGCGCGATGGGCAGGGCGATCAGACAGCTGACGACCAGGCAGACGACGGTGAGCACGAAGTGCTGGAGCAGGCGTTGCCAGATGCCGTCGGCGCCGGACCAGTGGGCGGGGTCGGTGAGCCAGTCCCAGGCGTCGGTGAGGGTCGTCATGCGGGGCCCGTTCCGGTCGTCACGCGCGGGCGGCCGTGGTCGCCGCCGGGCGCGGCGCGCCTTCGCCCGCGTCGCCCGCGTTCCTTGCGGGCCGTCCTCGTCCAGGGGGTGAGCAGGCGCTGGATGCCGAGGAGCAGCAGGTCGGCGAGGATCGCGATGATCACGCAGAGCACGGACGCGGTGAGCACCTGGGCCTTGAAGTAGGTGTTCATGCCGGAGTAGATGAGGTTGCCCAGGCCGCCGTAGCCGACGATCGCGCCGACCGTGACCAGGGAGACTGCGGAGACGGTGGCGATGCGCAGTCCGGCCATCGCGGCGGGCAGGGCGAGGGGCAGTTCGACGGTGAGCAGCAGCCGGATGGGTCCGTAGCCCATGCCTCGGGCGGCCTGCCGGGTCTCCTCGGGGACCGCGCGCAGGCCCGCGAGGATGTTGCGGACCAGCAGGGTCAGCGAGTACAGCACCAGCCCGGCGATCACCAGGGTGGCGGAGAGCCCGTACAGGGGCAGGAGCAGGGAGAACATGGCGAGGGACGGGATCGTGTAGAGGATCGTCGTCACCCCGAGGACGGGGGCCGCCGCCCAGCCCCAGCGGCGGGCCAGCACCGCGAGCGGCAGGGCGACGGCGAGGCCGATCAGCACGGCGACGAAGGTCAGCTGGAGATGCTGGAGCACCGCATCCGTGAGGATCTGTTCGCGGGTGCTCAGATACTCGCCGCAGATCCAGTCGTTGCGCGCGAGACAGTCGTCCGGGGGCGCGGCCATGGGTCCATTGGAGCGGTGGGGGGCGGGGGCGGCCTGTTGTGGTCGCCCGTTCGGGGAGCGGGCCGGGAATCGGCGGGAGGGTGTCGCTGAGTACACCCTCCGATACGGGTTCTGCGCCCCATGTGGTGCGGCCCCGCGCTCCGTAACGTCGTGGATGAGGCGCAGGGCGTGCCGTACGGAGGGTGATGACGATGTGGGGCACCAGGTCACGACGACAACGGCACGACCGGGAACCCGCCGCCGAGGCGCTGCGGCTGGTCAAGGTGGCGAAGACGTACGGGGCTGGCGACGGGGCCGTGACCGCGCTGGACGAGGTGACGCTGACGCTGGCGCGGGGGACGTTCACCGCCGTGATGGGGCCGTCGGGTTCTGGAAAGTCGACGCTGCTCCAGTGCGCGGCGGGGCTCGACCGGCCGGACAGCGGGATCGTCGCGGTGGACGGGACGGTGCTGTCGGAGGGCGGCGAGGCGGAGCTGACCCGGTTCCGGCGGGGCCGGATCGGCTTTGTCTTCCAGCAGTACAACCTGCTCGACACGCTGACCGTGGCGCAGAACACGGTGCTGCCGCTGAAGCTGGCCGGGCGGCGGGTGGACCGGCGGCGGGCGCGTGAGGTGCTGGAGTCGGTGGGCCTCGGCGACCGGCTCGGGCACCGCCCGGACCAGCTCTCCGGCGGTCAGCGCCAGCGGGTGGCGATCGCGCGGGCGCTGGTGACCGAACCCCGGGTGATCTTCGCGGACGAGCCGACGGGCGCCCTGGACACGCGCAGCGCGCGCGATGTGCTGGGGCTGCTCCAGGAGGCGGTACGGCTGCACGGGCGGACGGTGGTGATGGTGACGCACGACCCGGTCGCCGCCTCGTACGCGGACACCGTGCTGTTCCTGGCGGACGGCAGGCTGGCCGGGCGGATGGACGCGCCGACGCCGGACCGGGTCGCCGAGCGGCTCGCGCATCTGGGCGACGACGTGCGCGTGGGGGTGTGAGCGATGCTGATGCTGGCCTTGCGGTCGATCCGGCGGCGGCCCGGACGGTTTCTCGCGACCCTGCTGTCCGCGTTCCTCGGCGCCGCGATCATCATGACGTTCAACTCGCTGCACGACACGGCCGGGCGGCCGGGTGTGGACGCGGTCAGTTCGGAGACCCTGACGATGGCGGCGAGCGTGGTCGGCGGGTACGGCTCACTGCTGGTGTTCTTCGCCGTCGCCTCCACACTCACCGTCAATGTGCGCCAGCGCACGGCCGAACTGGAGCTGCTGCGCTGCTCGGGGGCGACCCCGGCGCAGCTCAAACGGATGGTGGTGGGTGAGGCGGTGGCCGTCGCCCTGGTGGGTGCGGCGCTGGCGATCGTGCCGGGCGTGCTGGGCGGCCGGGCGCTGCTGGCGGTGTTCCAGGACAGCGGGCAGGTCGCGGACTCCGTCGACCCCGCCTTCGGGCCGATCGCCCTGTTGTCGGGCATCGGCATCACCGTGCTGGCGTCGGCGGGCGCGGCCTTCCTCGCCGTACGCCGGGCCACCCGCCGCGAGGAGCCGCGCGGCCGGGGCCGTACGGTCCTGGCGTACACGGCGCTGATCGCGGGCGGCCTGACGGCGACCGCGACTCTCACGCTGGACGCGACGGACGCGGCGCTGATGGCACCGGCCGCGTACGGGGCGATCCTGCTGTCGGTGGGCTGCGCGCTGTTCGCGCCGCGGCTGCTCGACACGGTGCTGCGGCGGCTGGACCCGACGGGCGCGAGCGGCTGGCTGGCCGTACGCAATCTGCGCCGCCGGTCCGGGCAGCTCGCCGGGATCCTGATGTCGCTGATCCTGTTCACGGCGGTGTCGGCGGCGACGCTCACCATGCAGTCCGTGGAGAGCGCCGAGGTGGCGGCGTCGGGCCTGGTGAAGTCGGTCGACGCGAAGAACCTGGAGACGCTGAACTTCACGGTCGTCGGCATCATCGTGGTGTTCGTGTGCGTGATGCTGGTGAACTCCCTGTACGCGGCGACGGCGTACCGCGAGCGGGAGTTCGGCCAGCAGCGGCTGGCCGGGGCGACGCCGGGGCAGGTGCTGGCCATGGTCGGCACGGAGGCGCTGGTCCTGACCGTGACCGGGCTGTTCTTCGGCACGGCGGCGGCGCTGGCCGGGGTGGTGCCGTTCACGGTGGTCCGCTCGGACGCGGTGCTGCCGGGTCAGTTCCTGGGCATCTGGGCGGCGGTGGCCGCGATCGCGACGACGGTGACGCTGGGCACGAGCCTGCTGACCGCGCGTCGGGTGCTGCGGACGCCGGCGGTGGGGGCGGTGGGGTTGGCGGCGTGAGGGTGGGTGGGGGTGGGCATGGGAGGTGGGGGTGGGCATGGGAGGTGGGGGTGGGCATGGGAGGTGGGGGTGGGCATGCGAGGTGGGGCAGGGCTGTTCCTCTGAGTGTTTCCCCCATGTGCCCCCCGTGTGATCCCCATGGGATCCCCCGGGGGATCCCTCCCGTGGTCCCCCGGGTGTTCTCAGGGTCCGTCCCTGATGTCGTGCGGCCCGGCGGTCCCTAGGCTCGTGGGGAGGGCTTGAGGCGGGCCGGCCGGAATCGGCGGCGGGGATGGATGGGGACCGGTGGGGGCTCATGAAGGCTGTGGTGCAGGACCGGTACGGCGGGTGGGACGCGCTGGAGGTGCGGGAGGTGGAGCGGCCCGTGGCGGCGCCGGGTGAGGTGCTGGTGCGGGTGCGGGCGGCCTCGGTCAACGCCTACGACTGGCACTGTCTGCGCGGCGATCCGAAGATCGCCAGGCTGGCGTTCGGGCTCGGCGGACCGAAGGCGGCGATACGGGGACGGGATTTCGCCGGGGTGGTGGAGGCGGTCGGCGGTGCGGTGACCGGGCTCGCGCCCGGCGACGAGGTGTACGGCGAGGCGGACGGGGCGTTCGCGGAGTTCGTGTGTGTGGCGGACGGCGCGGTGGACCGTAAACCGGCCCGGCTGACCTTCGAGCAGGCCGCCGCGATGCCGCTGGCCGCCAACACGGCGCTGATCGGTCTGCGGGACGTGGCCGGGGTGAAGCCGGGGCAGACGGTGCTGGTGAACGGCGCTTCGGGCGGGGTGGGCACGTTCGCCGTGCAGATCGCCAAGGCGTACGGCGCGGAGGTCACCGCGGTGTGCACGGCCCGCAACGCGGAGTTGGCCGGCACGCTGGGGGCGGACCATGTCGTCGACTACGCCCGGGAGGATTTCACCCGCGCCGGGCGCCGCCACGACGTGGTGCTGGACCTGGTGGGCAACCGGTCCCTGGCCGACTTCCGGCGTGCGCTCGCCCCGGAGGGGACACTCGTCCTGTCCGGCGGAGGTTTCTACGACGGCGGCAGTCTTCTCGGCCCCATGGGCCTCTTCTTCCGGCGCCGGTTGCTGTCCCCGTTCGTCCGTCAGCGGCTGTTGGAGCTTCCGGCGAAGCCCAGCAAGTCGAATCTCACGGCGTTGCGGGATCTGGTCGACGCCGGGAAGGTCACCCCTGTCGTGGAGCGGACGTACCCGCTGAGCGAGGCGGCGGAGGCCATCCGGCACCTGGAGGTGGAGCACGCCCGCGCGAAGATCGTCGTGACGGTGTGAGGCGCGGGTACGCCGGTGCGGCACACCCGCGCCGGGGAGGGATCTGCGATCGGACGGCTAGCGGTCGGTGGGCTTGGCGTACTCGTTGGCCATGGATCCCGCGAAGTCGTAGAGCAGGACCTGGTCGTCACCGATGACCCAGGCGTCGTGCCCGGGCGGGAGGACGAAGACATCGCCGGGCCCGACCTCGCCCTCGGCCCCGTCGTCCATGCGGAAGCGCATGCGTCCCTGGACGACATAGCCGTTGTGGTGGATCTGGCAGGTGTCGGTGCCCGCGAGCGGGGCGACGGACTCCGACCAGCGCCAGCCGGGCTCGAAGGTGCCGATGGCGAAGTCGAGTCCGGTCAGATGGATGGTTTCGAGGTGGCCGCGCGGGAAGTCGCGCCGCTCATCCGGCTTGTCGAGCGTCTTGATCTCGAACATGACGCTCCTCCTTTCCGGCCGCACCGGTCTGCGACCGGGTCCGGCTCTCCACCGCCCACTCACGCGATGCGAGCGAGGCGGACGGGGCCGGGCCCCTCACCGTCCATCCTCCGCCCGGACGGGGCGGGGGCGCCATCGGGGAGGGGTGGGCGGGGTGCGATTCCGGGGCCCCGGAAGAGTCGGGGGCAGAGATTCCAGGCGGGGCACCTTCGAGGGGCAAGAGCGCCCTGGAACGTCGGGGTGCGCAAACCTCCGGATCACCTGAAGTGACCACACGAGCGCTGAATGCAATCGGATGCCGTCGATCACGCCAGATCACCTTTGAGCCCCTTTATGGCTCGGTGGCCGTCGAGGATGCCGGACCCGGGACCGTGACGGTCCATACCCCCACGGCATCGACGTCCCCGCCGATCAGCCGATGTCACAAAACCGAGTCGCCGACCGGTCATCCAGGAGAACGGCACCCACACCGGAGTGCCCAGCAAGCCCATTCCCCACAGAAGCGGAGAAATCGTGTTCGCTGCCTACGTGACGGTCACCATCCTGGGTGCGGTCTTCAACGGTGCCGCCGCCACCACCTATCTGATCGGCCACGAATACCCCAAAACCCAGGCGGACATGAAGGGCGTGCCCCGCAAGTGGGTGCCGGTACTGGGCCTGCTGCTGGCAGCGGGCACCGTGGGACTGCTGGCCGGACTCGCCGTGCCGCTCCTGGGGACCCTCGCCGCCTCCGGCCTCGTGCTCTACTTCATCGGCGCGATCATCGCCCACCTACGCGTGGGGTCCCGCAACATCATCGGCGGGATCGTGTTCCTCGCCACAGCGTTGGCGGCCCTGACCTTGAGCCTGCTCCACCACGGCCCCTCGTAACCCGAGGGACGCAGCAGTACCGCCCCCATCGGTGAGCGACCCCTGCACACAACTCACCGACACCCCATGCCCGCCGGTGTCGCCGTACCCACCCACCCTGCGCCGATCGGGTCCTCCGGCGGGGCGCCGCCCGCCCCCGGGGCGCGCGGCCTCTACTATGGCCCCCGTGACCAGCACCCCGCAGCGAACCAGCCGACGCCCCTCCGGGCGTGCGGTGCTGCTGCTGGTGTTCGCCGTGTTGGCGGGGGTGCTCGCCATGCACGGGCTGGGTCCGGGAGGCGCGCCCGCGTCGCACGCGGAGCATGGGATGACCGCCGCCCAGCCCGTTCAGGAGACGGGTACGGCGACCGCCGTCCGGCCGGTCCAGCAGGCGGGCGAGGGCGACGGCCTCCAGGCGGCGCGGCAGACAGGCGGCGATACCGTCGCCCGGCCGTTCGAGCAGCGGGCCCGCGCGATGACCGCCAGCCACGCGGTCCAGCAGATCCGCGATACCACCCCCACCCAGCCGGTCCCGGAAGCCCGTGCGCATGGGGTCGAGGCCGGGACCACGCCCGACGCCCCCGCCCCCCACGATGTCCACTGCACGCGGGCCACCGGCGATGACGGTGGGTCCGGGCATGCGCGGCACGCCGATGTCACGTGTGCCGCGAGTGGGGTCTCGACGTCGTACGCCACTCCCGCCCTCGCGTCCGCCCTCGAACCGGCGGCCTCTCCGCTCGTGCCGCCCGGCCGGGCCGCCGCCGCGACGGACAGCGGGCGGGCGCCGCCCGATCTGGCGCAACTGCAACTCCTGCGGATCTAGAGACACCCGCACGGCCTCCCCCGCCCAGAAAAAAGGGGCGTATCCGCCGTGCTCCGGTCTGTCTCCACCTCACCTCGCGTCCGTCGTGGCGCGCAGCACAAGGAGTTCCAGCAGCATGACCGCACACCGTACGTTCTTCCGCCGTGCCGCGATGGTGGCCGGCACCGCCGGCGCCGCCTTCGTCCTGGCCGCCTGTGGATCCGGGGACGGCGACGCCGGTTCCTCCGCGCACGGCGGCCACGACGCGGGCAGTGCCTCGGCGTCGGCGTCGGCCGACACGTCCGCGTCGGCCTCGCAGGGCGAGCACAACGCCGCCGACATCGCCTTCGCGCAGGGCATGATCCCGCACCACCGGCAGGCCGTGGAGATGGCCGACCTGGCGGCCACCCGGGCCGGTTCCGAAGAGGTCAAGGCCCTCGCCGAGGAGATCAAGAAGGCACAGGACCCGGAGATCGAGACCATGTCCGGCTGGCTGACCGCCTGGGGCGAGGACGTGCCCGCCGCGGACGCCGGTCATGACGGGCACGACATGTCCGGGATGATGACCGCCGACGAGATGACCGATCTGGAGTCGGCGTCCGGGCAGGCCTTCGACACCGCGTTCCTGACCCTCATGGTCAAGCACCACGAGGGCGCGGTGGAGATGGCCGGGGCGGAGAAGCAGGACGGCGCCTACCAGCCCGCGCTGGACCTGGCGGACGCCGTGATCTCCTCCCAGTCCGCCGAGATCGAGCGGATGAACGAAATGCTGGGGAAGGGCTGATCCCATTCCTCGGGGGGCGGGTCCGGGCCCGGACCCGCCCCCAGGGGCCCGGACCCGTCGCCGGGGGCTCAGCGGCGCAGCAGCAGCGAGGTGACCCGCAGCCGCCCGCTGTGGATCCAGACGTCCGAGTACTCCACCGGCCGGTCGTCGGCGAGATAGGTGACCTGCTGGAGGTACTGCACGGGCGCGCCCTCGCTCAGCACCAGGGCCTCGGCGACATCGGCGGGAGCCGCCTCCGCGCTGAAGGTACGGCGGGCGGTGGCGATCTTCAGCCCATAGGTGCCCTCCAGAACGCCGAAGAGGCTCGACGTGGTGAAGTCGACCTCCTCGATACCGGGCGCGAGGTCGGTGCGTACGAAGTTGAAGAGCAGGGCGACCGGGCCCTCTCCGGTGCTGCGGACCCGGACCAGGCGCAGCACCCGGGTGCCGGGGGTGACGTCCAGCAGGGCGGCGACGGGCTGCGGCGGGACGATCAGCGAGCATTCGCGCACCGAGGTGGTGGTCACCACGCCCTGGCTGGCGAAGTCCTCGGAGAGGGTGCTCAGCTTCTGGGCGATGGCGGGCTCGATGGTCGTCGAGGTGACGAACGTGCCGCGCCCGCGCACCTGCCTCAGCAGGCCCTCCTCGATCAGCGTGGTCAGGGCCCGGCGCAGGGTGCCGCGGCTGACGCCGAACTCGTCGGCCAGTTCCGGCTCGCTCTTGAGGCGGTAGTGCGCCGGCCACTCACCACTGGCGATACGCAGCCGGATGTGTTCCGAGATCTGCGTGTGGATCGCCGTGGGGACATCACGCTGGATCGCCGGAGGTCCCCCATTGTCGGCCGTCACGTTCGTCATGTCTCCTTCTTGGGCCGCCCGGTCGCTCGGGGCTTTCCGGTCGCTCGGGGCTGCCCGGTATCCCGGGGCTGCTCGGTGTCCCGGGGTGCTCGGACTTCTCGGGTTTCTCGGGTCTTCGTCAGGGACGGGTGCCGCTGTGGCGGGGTGCCGCCGGGCGCCCGGCCCCCGGAGGGCGCCGGGGGCGGGCGGCGCGGGGCGGGGGGGGTCAGGGGCGCGCGGGGGCCCCGCG